>JBHIDH010000003.1:0-70183 GCA_046759985.1 Thermoplasmata archaeon | reverse complement strand
TCCGACGGGGGCGTCCCGTCAAGGAACGGCTAACCCCGAGCATCCCCCTGGTCACGGGGCAGCGGGTGTTCGACTTCCTCTTCCCTCTGGCCAAGGGCGGCACCGCCGCCATCCCGGGCGGGTTTGGAACGGGCAAGTGCGTCGTAGGCTCGACGCCCGTATCCTTAGCGGATGGGACCAGTGTGCCGATTCGCGAGCTTTACGAGTCATACTCACCCGGCGCTCCCTCCCACCTGGATGAGCACTTTGTCAGCCTGGACGAGCCTCTCTCCATCTTCACGTTTGACGGACGTGGGATTCGAAGCGGCAAGGCCAGTGCGGTCTACCGGGGGAATACGGAATGGCTTACGGAGGTGAGACTACGGAGCGGACGGGTGGTACGTCTCACACCCATCCACCGCCTGTTCCGATTCGACGGCCGTGGAATCGTAGAAACCCCCGCGGCTCTCCTGCAACCAGGCGATGGCGTGATTGCCCCTCGAAACCTCGCTGCGGTGTCGGATAATCACCGAGACATCCACTCGCTGACCCCCGAGACAGACGGCGGTCACACGTTCGACGGCGTCCATTCGAGCCTCGGAGACATGGTCACCGACCCAGTCGAGCGCGTCAAGACCTGGCAGGCGAAGACGGAGGTCTACGACCTCACGGTCGACGGCACCCACAACTTCGTCGGCGGCGAACTGCCCTTGGTTTTGCACAATACCGTCTCGGGCCACCAGCTCTCCCGCTGGTCCGACGCCCAGGTCGTCCTCTACATCGGATGTGGCGAGCGGGGAAACGAGATGACGGAGGTCCTTCGGGACTTCCCGGAGCTTGTGGATCCCTACACGGGGGCCCCGCTGATGGAACGCACCGTCCTGGTGGCCAATACGAGCAACATGCCCGTGGCCGCCCGGGAGGCGTCCGTATACACGGGCATCACGCTGGCCGAGTACTATCGGGACATGGGCTACCACATCCTCCTCATGGCCGACAGCACGAGCCGGTGGGCCGAGGCCATGCGGGAGATCTCCTCCCGCCTCGAGGAGATGCCGGGGGAGGAGGGCTTCCCCGCCTACCTCTCCGCCCGGCTCTCCGAGTTCTACGAGCGGGCCGGACGGGCCACGACCCTCTCGGGGGCGGAGGGGAGCATCTCCGTCGTCGGCGCCGTCTCCCCCGCGGGCGGGGACTTCTCCGAGCCGGTCACCCAGGGAACCCTCCGCATCACGAAGGTCTTCTGGGCGCTGGACACGAAGCTCAAGGAGCGTCGTCACTTCCCCTCCATCGACTGGCTTACCTCCTACAGCCTGTACGCGCCGACCCTCGAGGACTGGTTCCGCCAGAACGTGAACGACGAATGGCCTGCCCTTCGGACCTGGGCCCTCCGGGTGCTGCAGGAGGAGGCGGAGCTGGAGGAGATCGTCCGCCTGGTGGGGGCGGACGCCCTGCCCGAGGACCAGCAGCTCACCCTCGAGGTCGCCCGCATGATTCGGGAGTACTTCCTCCAGCAGAACGCCTTCCACGATGTGGACACGTACTTCACCCTGGAGCGGCAGTTTGCCCTCATCCAAGCAATCCGCCGGTTTAGTGACCTGGGTCAGCGGGCCCAGGCCCTGGAGGTCCCCTTGCAGGAGATCGTGGACCTCCCCTCGCGGGTGCTCCTCTCCCGTGTGAAATACGAGGAGGCGTTTGAGCAAGAGCTGGAGACCGCGGTCTCGCAGATGGAGGAGGAGTTCCGCGCCCTGGAGGCGAGCTGATGGTCAAAGAGTACCGGACGATCACGGAAGTCGCGGGTCCCCTCGTCTTCGTGGAGAAGACGGAGCCCGTGGGCTACGCCGAACTCGTCGAGATCGTCCTGCCCACCGGGGAGAAACGCCGGGGACAGGTCCTGGACACCTCCCACGACATGGTCGTGGTCCAGATCTTCGAAGGGACGGCGGGCATCGATCGTGCCTCCAGCGTCAAGTTCCTGGGCGAGACCATCCGGCTGAGTGTCGCCCAGGACATGTTGGGCCGGGTCCTCTCGGGGAGCGCCGACCCCATCGACGGCGGCCCCCGCATCATTCCCGAGGACCGTCGTGAAATCGTGGGGGCGGCCATCAACCCCTACGCCCGCGCCCATCCGAACGAGTTCATCCAGACGGGCATCTCCACCCTAGACGGGATGAACACCCTCGTCCGGGGCCAGAAGCTGCCCCTGTTCTCCGGGGCGGGGCTGCCCCACAACGACGTGGCCCTCCAGATCGCCCGCCAGGCCAAGGTGCCGGGGGCCGTGGAACCCTTCGCCGTCGTCTTCGCGGCCATGGGCATCACCCACGAGGAGGCCAGCCACTTTATGAACGACTTCGAGAGGACCGGGGCCCTGAAGCGAGCGGCCCTCTTCCTCAACCTGGCCGACGACCCGGCGGTGGAGCGGCTCATCACGCCCCGCATGGCCTTGACCGCCGCCGAATTCCTGGCCTTCGACCTGGGGATGCACGTCCTCGTCATCCTCACGGACATGACGAACTACGCCGAGGCCCTCCGGCAGATCGGGGCCGCGCGGGAGGAGGTGCCCGGGCGGCGGGGGTACCCAGGGTACACGTACACCGACCTGGCCACCATGTACGAGCGAGCCGGCCGCATCCACGGCAAGGCCGGGAGCATCACCCAGATCCCCATCATGGCCATCCCCGACGACGATTGGACGCACCCCATCGCCGACCTCACCGGCTACATCACGGAGGGCCAGATCGCGATCGAGCGGGATCTCCACCGGAAGGGCATTTACCCCCCCATCAACCCCCTGCCCTCCCTCTCCCGTCTGATGGACGCCGGTATCGGCCCCGGACGGACGAGGGAGGACCACAAGCAGGTCTCCGACCAGATGTATGCGGCCTACGCGGAGGGGAAGGACGCCCGCGGGCTGATGGCCATCGTGGGGAAGGAGGCCCTCTCCGAGCGGGACCGTCGCCTGCTGGAGTTCGCGGACCGGTTCGAGAACGAGTTCATCCGGCAGGGGCCGGAGGAGGACCGGGACATCGAGACCACCCTGGAGATCGGCTGGGAACTCCTGGCCTCCCTGGACGAGGCGTGGCTCACGAAGATCGACCGGCGAACGCTCGAGGCCTACCACCCCGCCCACCGGCAGGCGGCGTAGATGGTCCTGGCCCAGTACAAGCCCACCCGCTCGCAGCTCCTCCAGGTCCGGAAGACCCTGAAGTTGGCGGAGCGGGGACACCGGCTCCTCAAGCTCAAGCAGGATGCCCTGATGATCGAGTTCTTTCAGGTCCTCGAGCGGGCCCGGGAGGTGCGGTCCAATATCGTCGACCGCTACCGGGACGCAGCGGGCAAGCTCGCCGTGGCGGAGGCCATCGAGGGCCGGGTGGGGGTGCGCTCGGCCTCCTACGCCCTCCTCCAGAAGCCGGAGCTGGAGCTGCGGACGCGGAACGTCATGGGCATTGTCGTCCCGAAGATCGAAGCCGAGAAGGTCCGAAAGCGGGTCGACGAGCGGGGGTACGGCATCATCGGCACCTCCCCGCGGATCGACGCCGCGGCCGAGGCGTACGAGGAGCTGGTGGAGGACGTCATCGTCGCGGCGGAGATCGAGACGACCATGCGGCGCCTCATCGAGGAGATCGAGAAGGTGAAGCGCCGCGTGAACGCGTTGGAGCACCGGGTCATCCCCGAGCTGGAGGACACGGAACGCTTCATCACCCTGCGCCTCGAGGAGATGGAGCGGGAGAACATCTTCCGGCTGAAGCGATTCAAGGAAGCGGGGACGTGAGGCTCCAGGACTGGTGGGAGGATCCCAAGAAGCGCGCGTGGCTCCTCCGCCTGTTCTGGCTCATCTCCCTCGGCGTGCTCCTCTTTGGGTACGCCGTGATCGTCCTCCGCCTCTTCGGAGGCTAGGGCTCCACCTTCACGAAGTCCGTGGGCAGGTTGCGCCGGACGATGTCCCCCGCGAGCCGCTGGAAGACCATCTGGACGTTCTCCCCCGTCTTGGCCGAGGTGAAGAAGTAGGGGGCCTCGAAGGCCTCGGCGGACATCTCGATGTCCTTCTCCCCGTAGAGGAGCATGATCTCGTCCTGGAGGTCCGCCTTGTTCACGGCGTAGACGACGGCGATCTCTCCCACCACTTGGAAGACGGACTGGACCCAGTCATCCAGCTCCTTCAGGCTCGAGTACCGGGTGAGGTCGCACACGGCCAGGATGCCCTTGGCCCCGCTGAAGAAGGCCTCGCGGAGCAGGTCACGGACGCCCTTCTCCCCCATGATGTCCCAGATGGTCATGTCCATCTGGATGAGCAGGTCCCTCTCGGGGACCTCCACCTGGATCTCCTTCTTGGAGACCTTCGCCCCGAGGGTCGTGACGTAGGCGTCGTCGAAGGCGTCTTGGACGAAACGGCGGATCAGGCTCGTCTTGCCCACGGCGGCCTCCCCCACCAGGCACACCTTGGTCTTCATCTGGTACTCGCTGACCATCGCCCCTCCTTGGGTCGGTCCGGCGACTACATAAAGGTAGTGAGACTGTTCTCACTAGACACGGTGGCGCTGCCCGCGGGAGGCGGCATGCGAACGGAGAAACGGCTGATCATCGCCCTGGATGTCCTGGAGGCAAAGCGAGCGGTGGAAATCGCCAAGGCCACGGCCTCCCGCTGCGACGCGTTCAAGGTCAACTACCCGCTGGTCCTCGCCACGGGACTGGGCATCGTGGACACGTTGGGTCGCTTCGGCGATGTTCTGTGCGACTTCAAGGTGGCGGACATCCCCGCCACGAACCGCCTCATCGTGGAGCAGGTCTTCGACCACGGAGCCTCGGGGGTGATCGCCCACGGGTTTCCCGGGAAAGACTCCCTGCGGGCGTGCCTGGAGGCGGCCCAGGGCGACGTCTTTGTGGTGACCGCCATGAGCCATCCCGGGGCGGACCGATTCGTCCTTCCGCTGGCGCAGGACCTGGCCCGGCTGGCCGTGGAGGTGGGCGCCGCCGGCATCATCGCGGGGGCCACGCGCCCCGCGGTCCTCCGGGAGCTGCGGGAACTCGTGGGATCCCTCCTGATCCTCGCGCCCGGCGTCGGCGCCCAGGGAGGGTCCCCCGTCGAGGCCCTGCGACACGGGGCCGACCACCTCATCGTCGGGCGGAGCATCACCCAGAGCCCCCATCCCGCCGAGGCGGCCGACGCGATTCTCGCGCGGATTCGGGACGCCGACGCAATGGTTTAAGAAGGACCCCCCTTAGCGGGGCGGGGACGGTTACGGCGCGGGGACCACGACTCATTCAGCTTCCTCTCGAAGAGAGGCCGCGCTCCTGGTACAACGTGCTGCCCGACCTACCGACGCGGCTCCCGCCCCCCCGGGATCCGGAGGAGGGGGAGCCTCGCCTGAAGAGGCTTGCGGAGGTCCTCCTCCGCCACGCGCGCGAGCAGGAGAGCTCGGACCGACGTTGGATCGAGATCCCCGATGGCATCCAGGACCTGTACGAGCAGGCGGGGCGACCACGCCCGCTGTTTCGGGCACGAAGGCTGGAGGAGGAGCTCGGGACCCCCGCACGGCTGTATTACAAGGCGGAGTTCTACTCGCCCACGGGAAGTCACAAGGTCAACACGGCCCTGGCGCAGGCGTGGTACGCGCGGGAGGAGGGCTTCGAGCGGGTCGCCACGGAGACCGGGGCCGGCCAGTGGGGGACCGCGGTCGCCTACGCCACGGCCCTGGTGGGACTCAAGGCCGTGGTCTACTGGGTGCGGAACGTGCACGCGTGGAAGGCGGAGCGTCGGGGCTTCATGAGGATCTACGGCGCCGACGTGGTCGCCTCCCCCAGCGAACGGACCGCGGTGGGGAGGTCCATCCTAAAGGCGAGCCCCGACCATCCCGGTTCCCTGGGCATCGCGGTCTCGGAGGGGCTGGAGGACGCCCAGCGGGACTCCGAGACAATCTACTGCCTGGGGTCCGTCTTGAACCACGTCCTGCTCCACCAGACGGTGATCGGCCAGGAGACACGAGCGCAGCTGGAGCGGGTGGACGAGCGGCCCGACGTGCTGATCTCCTGTCTGGGCGGGGGCAGCAACTTCGGCGGCTTCATCCTTCCCTTCGTCCCCGACGCCCTCCGCGAAGGGGGCATACGCTTCCTGGCCACCCAGAGCGAGGCCGCCCCCAACCTGCAGGGCGAATACCGGTACGACTACGCGGACCACGCGGAGCTGACGCCCATGCTCAAGATGTACACCCTCGGACACCAGGCGGAGATGAAGCCCATCATGGGGGACGGACTGCGCTACCACGCGGCGGCGCCGATCCTGAGCCTTCTCCGCAGCGAGGGCCTCATCGACACGCTGGCCTATCCGGCCGACGAGAAGCACGTGTTCCAGCGGGCGCAGATCTTCATCACCACCGAGGGCTTTCTCCCCGCCCCCGAATCGGCCTACAGCGTCGCCGGGGCGATCGACGAGGCCTTTCAGTGCAAGGAGACAGGGGAGGACAAGGTCATCGTCTTCAACGTCAGTGGTCACGGCCTGCTGGACATCAAGGCCTACCGGGAGAAGCTCGGAATCTAGGGCCTTCCCGATTGCGGCGCGGTTGCGCGGAGAGGAATCACGCCCTATATAGCGGGGGCGTCTAGGTACGGCGTGGAACCGACCGAGGCGGTCCTCGGCAGGCTGCGTGCCTGGCTCGAAGGCGAGCCGGTCCGCTATGCCCACGTCATCCACCTCCTCTCCACCCCAGCAGACCAGGTGCGAGTCTGGGTCGACGACGGCCGGCGACCCCGCGCCGTCCTGGCGGTTCGCCCCGAGACACGGAGGTTGGCGGCCGCGGCCGAGCCGCCCGACAGGTTGGAGGACCTCCTCGCCCTCCTTCCGCGTGGCACGTATCGCCTGACCTCCGTCGATGTCGAGCTCATCCCACTCGTCAGGCGCGCCTTGCAGACGACCTTTCGGGCGCCGGTCTGGCTCTACCGGATGCGACCCGAAGACCTCCGCCCCTCTCGCATGGTAGAGACCCGGCCCGTTGCGGTTTCCGAGGCGCCCATGATCGCAGCCCTCTGGGCGCCCGAACGGGATGCGTCCGAGTACGTGCGGCGCCGTATCGAGGAGGGCATCACGTCCGGCATCGAGGTCGACGGCGAGCTGGTCGCGTGGGACATGACCCACTTCGAGACCGATCGCGTCGTGATGTTGGGGTTCCTCCACGTGAAGGAGGGCTACCGGGGCCGGGGGTACGCGAAGACCGTGACGACCGCCACCTGCGAGAAGGTCTTCGCCCGGGGGAAGGTGGCGGCCGCCGAGGTCTTCGAGGACAACCTCCCCTCCCTCAGGCTGACCGAGGGGATGGGATTTCAGAGGGTCAAGCAGCAGGTCTGGGGGGAGGGCCTGAAGGCCTAGACCTCAGCCGTCCCGGGGAGACGGGTGCGTCATGCCGCAGAGGAAATGTTTTTAACGGGAAAAGGGCATCCGCGCCGTCCGAAGGGGTTGGGATGCGCTCGCGAGTCGCAAGACGACTGAGGAACGCCCTTCGCCGGATCCCCGGCCCGTGGAGGCCGAAGTACGACCTCCTCCGGAACGAGGAGATCCGTGCGGAATTGCAGCCCCACCCCCTCTCCTTCCTGAGCTTCCATGCCCCCTTCCTCTACCTCTTCGCCCTGGGACTCGGGATGGGGTATCTGTTCAACGCCGTCTCGGGTTGGGTCTCCTTTGAGGACTTCCTGGGGTACATCCCGGGAATCGTGGCGGTCCGGTTCGTGATCTGGACCGTCGCCCTCCTGGTCTTTGGCATCGCAGTCTCGGTCCTCACCATCCGATGGTCCGTCTTCGGGACCTACGTGGTCCTCATCGCCCTGGCCCTGTACATTACCCTCCAGACACCCGAGGTGGGGGCCAACCCCTTCTTCCTCCCGCTGTTCTCCGTGGTCCTGGCCCTCGGGGGGTTGGCCATGATCGACCTGTACCGGCGAACCCACACCTACGTGATCACGGACCTCCGCCTGATCCTCCGGGCGGGCATCCTCACGAAGAGCGAGCGGAGCATCCTCTTCGAGAACGTCACCGACCTCGAGACGAAACAGGGAATCCTCGCGCGCATCTTCCGGTACGGGCACATCATCCCCGTCACCGCCTCCGGTCTCGGGACGGGGGCGGAGGAGGCCTTCGCCGGCGGGGGCGTGGGGGCCCAGAACGCCCAGGGGAACGTGGGCGGCGGCCTGTTCGCCGGGGGCGCCCGGGGGGTCCGGGTGGCACGGGCCACGAGCTACGCCAAGCTTCACGGCGTGTTCCCCTTCCGGCAGGTGAAGATGCTCCTCCACCACCTCCTCCAGGAGCACTCCACGATCTACTACGCGAAGGAGCAGCGGGACATCCTGCGAGACATGCGCGAGCTCATGGCCGCCCGGGAAGAGATGGACACGATTCTGGTCGAGTGAGGAACCCGACCGCTACCCGAGGACCCGGCCTGCGGCCACGGCCAGCAGGGTGATGAGGAGGAAGACTCCCGAGAACTTGAAGGAAGCCCAGGCGGCCTTGGGCTCCCCCCAGATCCGGAGGGTGGTGTAGAGGAGATAGCCAGCGGCCAGGAGGGCGGGGAGGAGGTAGAGGAGGGGGACGCTTCCGAAGAAGTAGAAGGTCGGGACGAAGGCCGCGACGATGAGGGTGGAGGCGATGATGGCGAGGGCCGCCTCCCGCTCCCCCGCCACGGCGGGGAGCATGGGAACCTGGGCCCTCCGGTAGTCCTCCCGGTGTCGCAGGCCGAGGGCCCAGAAATGGCCGGGCGTCCAGAGGAAGACGAGGAGGGCGATGAGAAGCGCGGGGACGGTGACCGTCCCGACGGCCGCGGCGGAGCCTGCCAGCGCGGGGGCCGATCCCGCGAACCCGCCGATCACGATGTTGCTCGGGTGCCGCCGCTTGAGGGCCAGGGTGTAGACGACGATGTACACAAAGGCCCCGAGTAGGATGAAGAAGGCGGTCTGCGGGTTGACTAGGAGATAGCTTATCGCCAGGCCAGCCGCCAGGAGCCCCAGCCCGAAGGCGAGGGCCTTCTCGGGAGGCCGGATGACGCCCGCCGGGAGCGGTCGGCTTCGGGTTCGGGCCATCCGCCCATCGATATCCAGGTCGAGATAATGGTTCACCGCCGACGCCCCCGCGGAGGTCAACGCCCCGGCCATCGCCAGGAAGAGGAGGGTCTCCACCACGATGGCGTCAGGGGCGGAGGCGACGTAAGCGGACAGGGCGACCAAAACCAGCAGCAGGACGATGCGAGGCTTAGTCAGGACGACATACGCCGAAACGGTCCGAAGCCCCTCCACCGGGCGTTCCAGGGGGGAGCCTCCGGTTAAGGCTTGTGTGTCGGGGAGGGCCCCCTTCCCGGCCCGGAGGCGGTCGGTGCCTCGGACGCCGGGGCCGTCGATGCCTTAATGTCGGGGAGACGCATGGAGGCCCGATACCATGGTAGCGTTCCCCTCCCAGGAGTGGATCGAGACCTTCCGCGAGAAGATCAACGCCAACGACGCCTACGCCTCCGCAGCGAAGGACTGGGAAGGGGACTTCCTGTTCGTCGTCGAGCCGGAGGGGGATCTGAACGAACCGGCCACCTTCTACGTGGACCTGTGGCATGGGAAATGCCGCGAGGCGCGCATCCTGGAACCGGGGGAGGAGGTGAAGGCGGCCTTCACCTACGCCGGCCCGTATCGCAACTGGGTCCGGCTCATCGAGGGGCAGATTGATCCGATCCGAGGCCTGCTTACCGGGAAGTTCCACCTGAAGGGAAGCATGATGAAGGTGATGCGGTACACCAAGGCCGCCAAGATCCTCGTCCAGACGGCCAGCGAGGTCCCCACGGAGTTCCCGGGCACCTAGCCGACCCGGACAATCGCCCGGGCCACCTCCCCCTTCTCTAGGGCGCTGTAGGCCTCGTTGACCTCCTCCAGGGAGTAGGAGCGGCTGACAATCCGGCCCGGGTCCAGGCGGCCCGTGGCCACGAGGTCCACGAGGGGCGGGAGGTCCCGTCGCGGGCTGTAGCCGAGGCAGGCCACGAGGGTGAGGTTGTACATGGAGAAGCCCATCATGTCCAGGGGCACGCGCGTCCCCATGGGATGCAGGCCAATGACGACGACGCGGCCTCCCCGGCGGGCGACCTCGAGGGAGCTTTCGAGTCGGGGTTCGGGCGTCGCTTCCAGCACCACGTCCACCCCCCGCTGGTCGGTCATCTCGAGGATGGCCTCCACCGGGTCCCTCTCCGCCGCGTTGACGACGCGGGTCGCCCCGAGGTCCCGGGCAAACCGCAGCTTCGCATCCAGGAGGTCCACGGCCACGATCTCGGCCGCCCCGAAGGTGGCCCCCAGCTGAATCGCGGCCAACCCCAGCCCCCCACAGCCGAAGACGGCCAGGCTCTCCCCTACCCGGAGCCTCGCCCGGTTCCTGAGGGCATTGAAGCAGGTCCCGTAGGCACAGCTCAGGACGCTCGCCACGTCCAGGGGGACGGACGCGGGGAGGGGAATGAGGGTGTGTTCCGGGACGGCCATGAGTTCCGCGAGGCCGCCCTGCCGGCCCGGCGTCAGGCCGGGCATCTCCAGGAAACGACACAGGTTCTCCTCCCCTCGTAGACACGCGTGGCACGCCCCGCAGGAGGCGATCCAGGAAGCCAGGACGGGGTCGCCCTCCTTCAGCCCCCAGGGGTTCCGGCACCGGGGGCCGAAGGCCGCCACCCGGCCCGAGACTTCGTGGCCCAGGATCTGCCCCTTCTCCAGGGGGATAAAGTGCTCCTTCATGACGTGCAGGTCGCTATGGCACGCGCCGCACGCCTCGACACGAACGAGGACCTCCCTCGCCTCAGGAACGGGGTCGTCCACCCGCACAACGTGGAGGGGGTTCCCGGGACCCTGGAACACGGCCGCTCGCATGTCTCACCCCAACGAGCCATGAAAGACCAAGTATAAGGGGGGTGTTGGTCCGACGGGGACGGTCGTGGAGTACAAGATGCTCATCGACGGGGAGTGGGTCGGGAGCTCGTCGGGGGCGACCCAAGGAATCCTGGATCCGTCCGACGAGACCGTGTTGGCCTCCGTGCCCCGGGCCACGAGGGAAGATGCCCGGGCTGCCATCGACGCGGCGAGGGAGGCCTTCGATGGAGGGCCCTGGCCCCGGACGCCTCCCGCGAAGCGGGGGCGCATCCTGACCCGCCTCGCGGAACTCCTTCAGACCGAGGCGGACCGCCTTGCCGAGTTGGAGGCGCGGAACGCCGGGAAGCCGATTCGGCAGGCCTCCATCGCGGACCTGCCCATGGCCATCGAGCATACGGGTCACTTCGGGCGACTGGCCTCCCGGCTGGAGGACCAGGAGGTGGAACTCCCCGACATCGGCATCACGACCCGCGTGCTGCGGGAACCCATCGGTGTCTGTGCCGGCATCATCCCGTGGAACTACCCTCTCCTCATGGCCGTCTGGAAAGTGGCCCCCGCCCTCGCCGCAGGGAACACCGTGGTGCTGAAGCCCGCTAGCTACACCCCCTTGACAGCCCTGGAGTACGCCCGGCTGGCAGCGAGAGCAGGCCTCCCCCCAGGCGTCCTGAATGTCGTCACGGGCTCGGGGCGGGAGGTGGGGGAGGAACTCGCCGCCCACCCTGCCGTGGACAGCGTCGCCTTCACAGGCTCCACCGAGGTGGGCCGGACCGTGATGCAGCTGGCCTCCGATACGGTCAAGAGGGTGACCCTGGAACTGGGGGGGAAGTCCCCCATGATCATCCTGCCGGATGCCGACCCGGAGGAGGCCCTTCGGGGCGCCCTCTTCGGGGCCTTCCTCCATCAGGGCCAGGTGTGTCTCGCGGCTACACGCCTCCTGATGCCCACGTCCCAGCGGGAGGGGTTTCTGCGGCGCTTACGAGAGCAGACGGAATCCCTTCGCCTGGGGCCCACGCTCTCCTGGGAAACGGACATGGGCCCCTTGATCTCCGCGTCCCAGCGCGAGCGGGTGGAGTCCTACGTGGCGAGGGGGAAGGAGGAGGGGGCCGAGCTCCTATGCGGGGGCCGAAGGCCGGCCGCCTTCCCCCAGGGGTTCTACCTGGAGCCGGCCATCTTCGATGGCGTCACGCCGGAGATGACCATCGCGCGGGAGGAAATCTTCGGCCCGGTCCTCTCGGTGCTGACGTACGAGACCCCCGAGGAGGCGGTGGACATGGCCAACGCGACACCCTACGGGTTGGCTGCCTCGGTGTGGTCCCGCGACCTGGAGGAAGCCCAGGCGGTCGCGCGGGCCCTTCGCGCGGGGACCGTTTGGGTCAACCAGCACCACATTCTGAGCTGTGCGGCCCCCCACGGGGGATACAAGCAGTCGGGAATCGGTCGGGAGCTCGGAATCTGGGGCCTCTACGAGTACACCGAGGTGAAGCATCTCTTCTTGGACGAGACCGGCGAGGCCATGAAGGACGCCTTCGGCCTGGTTAAACCGGAGTAAGGCCGGGAAAAGCCCATAAGACGTCGGCCGTATCCGCCCGCTAGCTCCCGTGGTGTAGTCCGGTCAAGCATCGGGGCCTCTCGTGGCTGGCAGAGCCGGAGAAAGCCCCTGACAGGGGTTCAAATCCCCTCGGGAGCATTCGCCGCGAGATAGCCCTCCGCGTCCTCCCGGCGAATCTGCGCCTCGACCCCCTCCTTGTGGGGTTTGAACCCCAGCCGCTGGTTGATGGAGAGCATCGCTGCGTTGGAGGTAGCGTTCCCGGTCACGACGACCTTGACCTGGGGGAACTCCCGGCGAACCCGAAGGAGCATGGCCGCCTTGAGCCACCTGCCCAGGCCGTGCCCTCGCCAGATCTCCCGTACGCCGGTCCCGTACTGGTGAATCATCGTCCTCTCCTCGGGAAAGTAGCCCATGACCGTATACCCACTAATCTTCCCCTCTTCCGGCTGGGTCAGGTACCGGAGAAGGGTCCCGCCCGCCTCCACGAAGTTGTCCACCCGCTCCCGGAGAATCTCCGGAGTGAGAAACTCGTCCCCGAGGTCCAGGTCCTCGCGGGGCTCCTGATTCCCCACCTCCGTCACCACATCGCAGTATTCCTCGATCAGCGCGGCGTCCACGTAGCTGCCCACGAATCGGAGGGTGGCCTCGGGGGAGCGTCGAGGACCCTCCGTCGCCCACTCCTCGACCATTCCCCAGTCGACTTGGTCCAGGACCAGCCGGCTCTCCCGCCAACGAAGGGCTACCTCGGCGTCCACGGCCTCGATGAAACGCTTCCCGTCCTCTTCGTCGGTACCCCCCATCAGCAAGGAACGGTCGCGCTCCCTGGCGACCTCGGCCGCCTTGGCCAGCAGGGTCCGTCCAATCCCCTGTCTGCGATGAGGGGCGAGGACGGCGAGTTCGACCCAGGCCATATGGGCGTTGGTTTGGTGCGCGAGGGCTCCTTCTCGCGTCAGGCCGAGGTCGAGCCATCCCACGACCTCTTCAGGCGCGTCCTCTCGCGTGGCGGCGAAGTAGAGGGACTCCCACTCGGGGTCATGCCTCCTCATGAGGCTCTCCACCGCTTGATCCCCCAGGAGAGGGTCGTCGGGATCCGTCTCCTCGTGGCGCAGCCGACGGAATACGTGGTACCTGGCCCATTGGCTCGGGGAGGCCTCACGGGGATCGAAGGGGAGGAGATGCACGCCCATTCGTCTCCGCACGGCCAGCTCCGTACCTAAGGCTTTGCCACTGGAAACGGGTCCTGAAGGTTCGCGAGGGCGGGGCGAGGACCCCCAAGGGTGATGCCCTCGCGGCTCCCATGTGCCACTTCAACGAGGAAGCACGAACCGGAGCACGAGACGCGTGAGTCCCCCGAAGGCCTCCTCCACCGACTCGCCCGACTTCGCGCTCGTGTAGAGGAACGGGCAGCCCCACCCCTCGCAGAAGCGCCCGAGGTCCTCCGGGGTGATGGCCCGCTCTTGGTCTGCCTTGTTGGCCAGCACGTAGGTGGGCACACTGCCAGCCACTCGGAAGATGGACTGGCGCCATCCCTCCAGGGGAGGGAGGGTCTCGGGACGGGTGGCGTCACAGACCGCCAGGATGCCCTGGACCCCGCGAAAGTAGGTCTCCCGACGCAAATCCCGCAGGCCCTTGGACCCCATGATATCCCACAGGTTCAGGAGCACGCCCACTTCCTTGTGCTCCGGACCCACTTGCACGTCGAACTCCTTCGAGGTGACGTGCGTGCCCCACGTGGCGATGTAACGGTCGCTGTATTCCCCGGAGACGAAGCGGCGGATGAGGGAGGTCTTCCCGACTGCGAATTCGCCGGCGAGGCAGAGCTTCAGTCTCGTGCGAGTGCTCTGGGGGCGGACCGTCTGGAGATCCCGAATCAAAGTGGGGGCGAAGTCACGAGGGGGCCGCCTTAGGCCTTTGCCGGCGATTATCAGGAGGGAGAACGGGTCCTGGGAGTCCAGGGGCGCCCTTTGCCTCCTTCACCTCCGCGGGGGACGGGCGCACGGTACGCCTCTCCGTCTCCTCGGCCGCCTCGCCGCCGTGGCCCTCTTGCCGGACCACGGAGCCCTAGGCTGCCAGGTACTCTTCCAGCGCCTCCAGGGGGATCTGGAGGTTCTCCCCTTCCCGGTACCTCTCGAAGCCCAACCTCCGGTTGATGGAGAGCATGGCCTCGTTCGTCGTCGCGTTCCCCGTCTGGACGACACGCACCTGGGGGAACTCGTCTCGCACCCGGAGGAGCATGGCCGCCTTCAGCCACTTCCCGAGGCCACGGCCCCGGCACCCCTCCTTCACCCCGGTCAGACCCTGTCCGATCATCGTCTTCCGGTCCGGGAGGTAGAACATCTCCGTCATGCCCGAGATGTCCCCCCCACCCTCCGTGGTCATCCCGGTCATCCAGGAACCGCCGACGTCGGCGACGCGGGCCTCCCGGTCGCGGAACGTCTCGGAATCGAAGACCAGGTCCTTCACGTCCAGGAGCCCGAAGGGTTGCTGATTGAAGACCTCCGTGTAGAACGTGCAGTAGGCCTGCAGGAGGGCGTCGTCGATGTGGTTGGTGAACCAGTGAATCGTCGACCCGGGAGAGCGCGTCGGTCCTTCGGCAGCCCACGCCTCGACCATCTCCCAGTCCACCGCTTCGAGCTGAAGGCGGTTCTCCACCCCCTCGAGGGCAATCTCGGCGCCCAGGGCCCGGGCGAAGGCCTTCCCGTCCTCCTCGTCGGAGGAACCGATGAGCCGCGATTTGCCGTGCGCATTGGCGAGCTGGGCCACCTTCGCCAGGAGTTCCCTGCCGTGGCCCTGTCGCCGGTAGGGTCGAAGCAGGGCGAGGTTCGCCTGCGCCAGGTGTTCGTTTCCCTCGTAGCTGGGGGTGCCTTCCCGGAACACGTTGAACTCGATGTGTCCGATCTGCGTCCCGGGCTCGCCGGCCTTCACGACGACGAACCGCGAGGTCACGAACTGGGGGCCCGCCCGCTTCCATAGGGCCTCCAGGGACGGGTCATCAATGATGGGATCCTCGGGGTCCGTCTCGCCGTGGCGTCGCCGGCGGTAGGCATGGTACCTCGCCCATTCCTCCCGGGACGCCGTCTCGGGGCCAAAGGCCACGATCTCGATCTTCATCGGGCCGAAGGAGGCCTGGGACCGCTATCTAAGCGTTCCGGTCTCCCTTGACCGACGGGCCACGGACACGGTCGGGGGAGGAAGGGTTTATGGGTTCGCGCCCTCCTGAGGAGGCCACGCACTCCCTTGGAGGCGGCGCGAGGCGGCAGGCATGACGGCCTTTGAGACGGCCCTTGTACAGGCGGAACCGAAGGTGGGCGACAAGGCAGCCAACCTCAGGAAGATGGCGACCTTCGTCCGCAAGCATCCGGCCCAGCTCTACCTGTTCGGGGAGCTCTACCTGTCGGGCTACATGGCCCGAGACCTGTTCCCCAAGCTGGCCGAGCCGTTGGACGGGCCCTCCGTGAAGCGGGTGTCCCAGCTCGCGCAGGAGGCCAACGCCCATATCGTCTTCGGGATGCCGGAGCGAGACGCCGACACGGGGCTTCGCTACAACAGCTCTGTCTTCGTGTTCCCTGACGGGGAGGCGGTGGCGTATCGCAAGCTGTATCCCGCCAACTTTGGCCCCTTCGAGGAACTCCAGTACTTCCGACGGGGGAGCGAGTTGAAGGTGGTGCGCACTGACCTCGGAAAGATCGGCCTCCTCATCTGCTACGACACCTTCTTCCCCGAGGTCCCCAAAGGCCTGGCCCTCCAGGGGGCCGAGATCCTGGCCTGCCTCTCGGCCGCCCCCGCCACGAGCAAGGGGTTCTTCGACAAGGTCATCCCGGCCCGGGCCATCGAGAACACCTGCTTCTTCCTTTACGCCAACCTGGTGGGGACGGAGCTCAACATGGTGTTCCAGGGCGGGACACAGGCCGTGGACCCCCGGGGGGAGGAGCTGGGTCGGGCTAAGGACTTCCAGGAGGACGTGGTCAGATGTACCGTCGACCCACGGGACGTCGTCGCGGCGCGCAAGTTCCGTCCCACGGTCCGGGACACACGACCCGAGGTTCTCGCCCTCCTGCGGGAGATTCCCGCGCGAAGGGAGAAGGAGTCACTGACCCTCTCCGCCTTCGCGTTGGCCGAGGAACCCCCTGCCCCTCCCCGCTGAAGGCGGGTCGCACTCCAAAGCCCTTTTATAATGCCCGCGAAGTAGGCGAAGGCGCTCTTGTAGAGCCCGATGACTGAGGTTCCCTGAACCAAAGGAGGCCTTCCATGGGACAACCTATCTACGTTCGATTCGAGACACCCAAGGACCTGTACGACAAGGTCTACCAACTCGTCGAGATGGCCCGGGACACCGGGAAGGTCCGCAAGGGCACCAACGAGGTGACGAAGCTGGTGGAGCGAGGGGAGGCGCGGTTCGTCGTCATGGCAGAGGACGTCGCCCCGGAGGAGATCCTGGCCCACATGCCCCTCCTGTGTGAGGAGCGGGATGTGCCGTACGGCTACGTGCCGAGCAAGGCGGAGCTGGGGGTCGCCGCCGGCCTGGGCAAGTCCACGGCCTCCGCTTGCGTCGTCGATCCGGGGAAGGGCAAGCCCCTGCTTTCCGAGCTGGCGAACGAGACCCGGGGACTCCGGGGGAAGTAGCATGGCGGACGACAGCATCCCGGCGGACGTCGTCGAGGTGGTGGGCCGAACCGGCATGACGGGGGAGGCCACCCAGGTCAAGGTCCGGGTCATGGAGGGCCGGGACAAGGGCCGCATCATCACCCGCAACGTCAAGGGGGTCGTGCAGGTCGGGGACATCCTCATGCTCCGGGAGACCGCCCGCGAGGCCCGGAAGCTCTCGGTCAGGTAAGGGACAGATGCCCGTATCGAGGACCTGCACCTTCTGCGGAAACGACATCGAGCCGGGCACCGGCAAGATGTACGTGCGGAGGGACGGGGGAACCCACTTCTTCTGCTCCAGCAAGTGCCAGAAGAACCTCTTGGGATTGGGCCGCGTGGGCAGGAAGGTTCGCTGGACGCGCCGATACGTCCGGGCCCTCCGGCAACGGGCCTCCCGGCCGCGACCCGCCTCGGAGACCGAGGTGGTCGAGGAAGCCCCTCCGGAGGAGGTGGTGCCCGAGAGTCCCGAGGGAGGGGAAGCCCCCCGCGCGGAGGACCGGGAGGCCATCCTCCGGACGTTTACCACGCTCCCCGGGATCGGGCCCGCGACGGCGGAGGCGCTTTGGGAGGCGGGGTTCACCTCGGTGGGGAAACTGCAGGCGGCCACCGAGGAGGAGCTGACACGGGTTAAGGGCCTCGGCCCCGCCTCGGCGAGGAAGATCCTGGCCCGCCTGAGGGAGGTCACGGCCTGACGGAAACGCGGACCTTCGTCCTCATCAAACCCGATGGCGTGCAGCGGGGGCTTGTCGGGGCCATCGTTCGCCGTTTCGAGGAACGGGGCCTGAAGCTTGTAGCCATGCAGATGCGAGACGTCTCGAAGAAGCTGGCCGAGGCCTACTACGACGAGCATCGCGGCAAGGCCTTCTTCCGTCGCCTTGTGGCCTACGTGACCTCGGGGCCCGTGGTCGCCACGGTGTGGGAGGGCCGGCGGGCCGTCGAGATCGCTCGTGCCACCATCGGGGCCACCGACCCCACCGAGGCCTCCCCCGGCACGATTCGGGGGGACTACGGGATGGACATCTCCCGCAATCTCGTCCACGGCGCGGACAGCGACGCGAGCGCGGAGAGGGAGATTGGCCTCTTCTTCCCTCGCGAGGAACTCCTCTCCTACACCCGGATCGATGAGGAGTGGCTCGGGGAGTCCTGAGCCGACGAGGGACGAAAGTACATATAATCGCGGCCCGGATTTTGAGCCGCACCATGATCCGTCAGCCCATCGTGAGCGTCCTTGGCCACGTGGATCACGGGAAGACCACGATCCTCGACCGGATTCGGGGGACCCGCGTCGCCGCCCGGGAGCCGGGGGCCATCACCCAGCACATCGGGGCCACGGAGGTCCCCCTCGAGGTCATCCTGCGGGTGTGTGGCGACCTGGTCAAGGACAGGTCCTTCGAGGTTCCGGGGCTCCTCTTCATCGACACCCCGGGCCACCACGCCTTCAGCACCCTGCGGGCCCGCGGCGGCGCCCTGGCCGACCTGGCCATCCTGGTCATCGACATCAACGAGGGCCTGCGGCCCCAGACCGTGGAATCCCTGCGTATCCTGAAGCAGTACAAGACCCCCTTCGTGGTCGCCGCGAACAAGGTGGACCTCCTGCCCGGGTGGCGACGCCATCCGGGAGAGCCCTTCCTGGCCTCGTACGCCGACCAACCGGAGAGCGTCCAGGAGCTCTTGAATCAGCGGTTCTACGACCTCGTGGGGCGGCTCTACGAGCAGGGGTTCTCGGCGGATCGGTACGACCGGATCGAGGACTTCCAGAAGGTGGTCGCCGTCGTGCCCACGAGCGCGAAGCACGGCGAGGGGATCCCCGACCTGCTCCTCGTCCTCGTGGGCCTGGCCCAGCGGTTTCTGGAGGACGCGTTGCGCCTCGAGGAGGGGCGAGGGGCGGGCACGATCCTCGAGGTCAAAGAGGAAAAGGGGCTGGGCGTGACCCTGGACGCCATCCTCTACAAGGGCTCCGTGAAGCGGGGGGACACCATCGTCCTGGGGACGGCCGGAGGGGAGCCTCGCATCACGAAGGTCAAGGCCCTCCTGAAGCCGCGGCCCTTGGACGAGATCCGCGACCCGGAAAACCGGTTCGACTCCATCGCCGAGGTCGGGGCGGCCGCGGGGATCAAGATCGCCGCCGCGGACGTCGAGGGGGTCGTGGCGGGGGCGCCGCTTCGGGTGGCCGGCTCGGACCTGGAGGAGGCGAAGGTCCAGGTGAAGGAGGAGACCCGCCTGGAGGTCGAGCTGTCGGATGACGGGCTCATCGTCAAGGCGGATGCTCTCGGCTCGCTGGAGGGGCTAGCCTTCCAGATGAAGGAGGAAGACTTACAGGTCCGCCAGGCGGGGCTCGGCCCCGTCTCGCGCCGCGAAATCGTGGAGGCCGCGACGATTCAGGACCCGCTGAAGCGAGCCATCCTGGCCTTCAACGTGCCCGTCCTCGCCGAGGCCCAGGAGGAGCTGGGGAGGCAGCCCGACGTGCGGGTCTTCGAGGACGACGTAGTCTACCGCCTCATCCAGGGGTACCAAGAGTGGGTCGGCGAGCGACGGGCGGAGCTCGAGACGAAGCGGAGGAAGGAGGCGGTCCACCCGGGGAAGATCCTCCTACTGCCGGATTACGTCTTCCGGGCGAGCAAGCCCGCCATCGTGGGGGTCCGGGTGTTGGCGGGTCACATTCGGGTGGGCCAGTCCCTCCTTCGGGACGACGGACGGATCGTCGGTCGGATCCGGAGCATTCGGAGCAAGGAAATCTCCCTGCAGGAGGTCGGGCCCGGCAGCGAGGTCGCGGTGGCCATCGAGGGACCCACGGTCGGTCGCCAGATCAGGTTGGGGGAGGTCCTCTATGTGGATGTCCCCGAAGGACACGTTCGGCTCCTGGAGGGAAGCGGCCTGTCGCCTGACGACCGCGAGGTGCTGGAGGCGGTGAAGGCCATCAAGCGGAAGGAAGACCCCTTCTGGGGGTCGTAGGCCATCGAGGGGGTTGCGCGTCCCCACGGAGGTGCAGGCATGGACGACGAGCTGGTCGAGGCCCTGGAAGAGGCGCGAAGGCGCCACCCCGCCTGGCATCACTGCAAAGACTGCGACAGGTGGTACGGGGCGGAGGATGACGAGTACGGGCCCTGCGAGTACAAGGACGCCCGGGGGGACACGCGGTACGTCACGCACGGGAGCCACTCGTGCGATGAGCCCGTGGAGCTGCGGGCCAGGGGACTGCTGTGACCGTGGAGATCCGGCCCATGGAGCGGGCGGACGTCGATTTTGCCGTGGCCCTGACGAACCTCGAGGGCTGGGACTACGGCCCCGAGGACTTCCACCGCTTTCGCCGGATGGACCCGGAAGGGACGCTCGTCGCCAGGGTCGGGTCGCGGCCGGTGGGCCTGGCCACGGCAACGGCGTACGAGAAGGCTACCTGGATCGGCAGCATCATCGTCGAGCCCAAGGAGAGGGGGAAGGGGTACGGAGGGGCCCTCGTGGAGCGGGCCCTAGAGTACGGGGAGGCACAGGGAACGGATTCGAGCTGGCTCAACGCCTACGCGGGCATGGAGTCCTTCTACGCGGACATGGGCTTCCGGACGCGGGGCCGTACGTGGCGCTACGAGGGGAAGGCCAAGGGCCGGCTGCGGGGCGAACCCAGGCTGGTTCACGTCTCCGAGCTGGACGCCCTCGGCGCCTTCGACCGCCCCTACTTCGGGAACGACCGCGCCAAGGTCCTGACGGAGTTCTACCATGACTACGGCGACGCCTTCTTTGTGTGGGAGGAGGAGGGCATCCAGGGGTACGTGGTGGGAGCCCGGTATCCCGGCGGGATGGATGTGGCGCCCTGGGTCTCCCACCCCGAGCGGCCCGAGGTCGCGGAGGGCCTCCTCCTCCACCTATTCGCGGCCTTCCCGGACCGGCAGGTCGCGGTGGCCGTACCCGGGGAGAACGAGGCGGCCCTGGGCATGCTGGGGAATCTGGGATTTCGGCCTGCCCTCGAGACGATTCGGATGGCCACCGGGAAGGGAACGGGGGGGATCGACCCGCAGGGAATCTTTGGCCTGGGAGGCCTGGAGAAGGGCTGAGGGCGGACAGTGGTCGCTAAATGCGGGGCCCGATCATCTGCCAGAGGATGAGGGCGAGGATGAAGAGCGCTAGGACGTAGGACAGGTTCCGGGCGATGCGGGCCCGGGCTTCGGCCTTCATGCCCCGGCGGAACCGCTTGATGCCCGCCTCGGCCCAGTCGCGGAAGAGATAGCCTCCGTCCAGGGGCACGGCGGGGAGGGCATTTGTCATCCCGAGCATGAGGTTGATCCAGAAGAGCCAGTAGAGGCTGTTGGCCAGCACCCAGAACGCGGGAACGGGGAGGAGGGACCAGGCCCCGGTGATGGCGTAAAACTCCGTGAGAGGGGGCTGGACAGGCATGAGTCCGTTGAAGGGGAAGAGGAGGAACAGGAGGAAGGCGCCCCCGGCTCCTAGCCGCTGGCTGGAGACGAAGGGGTTGAAGATGTCGGGGTTTGTGTTGACGGTGCCCACCCCGACGAAGCCCTTCCCGCGATCGTCCTCCTGGCCGGTGAAGTCGAAGCGGTCGGCCAAGGTGACCTGTCTTGTGAAGGCCCTCTGATCCCGGAAGAGCGTCAGGGTGAGAACCTGTCCGGCCTGGGTCTGGCCCAGGATTTCGCGGAAATGCGCGGTGTCCTCGATGGGAATCCCGTCGATGTGGGTGAGGATCATCCCCACGGCCAGGCCTTCGCCCTCCGCCGGACTCTCGGCGACGACGCTCGTGATGCCCATGCCAGGGGCCTTGGCCTGCACGGCCGCCATCATCCCCAACGAGAAGAGGAAAGCCAGAATCACCGCGAGGACCACGTTGGACCCCGGTCCGGCGGCGAAGATGGTCCCCCGCTTCCTCCGGTCCAGGGCCTGCATCTCCTCCTCGTCCGGCTCCACGAAGGCGCCGATGGGGACGATGAAGAGGAGGATGCCCAGAGACTTGATCTTGACCTTCCAGCGCCGGGCGAGAATCCCGTGGGAGAACTCGTGGACGACGATGGCCACGGCCAGCGCGAAGATGCCATAGGTGAGGGGGATGAACGGGTTGATCCCCGGCAGACCCAACAGCATCTGTGGGGAGGGGGCGGCTTCCGGGGGAATGCGGGACACCAGGGTGGCCGTCCAGGTCAGGAGAACCGTCATCCCCACCATGGTCACCGCCACCAGGATGACGAAACCGTGGCCGACCGCGCCCCAACCTCTCCACTGGGCAAGGCGTTCGATGAAGGCGCGTCCCCTGGTGGTCTTGGCCATCAGAAAGGGGCCCATGAGGGTGAGGCCCACGCGACTCAGCAGCCCTCGCCGCTCCAGAACGTAGAGGCCGAGAATCCAGCCGGCAAAGGCGAGGAAAACAAGGCCAATCTCGTGGAAAGTCAATCCGGTCTTACACCCCCGTCCGGGCTTAAAGGTTGTCCAGTCAGGAGGCCTCGCGGCGGACCCAGACCTCCTCCGCGACGCTGTCGTAGAGGGCCTGGTACTCCTCCTTCTCTTCCCGCCCATCCCGGAGCGCTTCCCGGACCCGATCCACCCGGAGAATCCAGTAGTGGAGTCGCCAGAGCTTGCCCGGCGTGATCAGGACCTCCTCCTGGCGGGTCCCCAGGAGTCCCTCCTCCTCCAGCATATAGAACACGTCCCGGTCCTCGGGCCGGAGGATGTTGTCCACGACCTCCGTGCCGTACCCGAAAAACCCGAGGAGGTACTCGGCCAGCTCGCCGACCTCAGGAGGGCTCATGCCTTTGCGTCCGAGAACGGCGACGAGGGCCTCCCGCATCTCCCGATAGGTGACGACGCTCAAGGGTCTCGTACCGGCGTTAGCCCCGAGATTCGGTAAAAGGGTAGCGAGCCTGTTCTCACGAGTGATATTCAAGATGGGAGGGTGCCGTTATTTGAGTTCGGACCGATTTCCACGCCTGAGAGCCCTCCCCCGGGAATCTCGATTGTCCAGCTCGAGGTCGGAAACGCCGCCCATCCGGCCAAAATGGGCTGATGAAGCGCCGCCGTGACGAAAGTCCCCGAAAAGAGGCCCACGGAGGCCCTCTACCGACCTGCAATTGGCCTGCGGGTAGGATGAGTCGCGTCCCTCCCCTACCTTCGGAGTCCGTGGAGGTTCTGAACCGCAAGGACGGGATCCGAGGGGATGCTCGGAACCAGAGAGGATGTACAGACGTCAGTCGGTGCGGGAGAGGTTGACGGACTCGACCTGATGTCCGCGCTATTCAGCGCCGGTCCCCTCATTGGGAGTGACGACGTGCCGCTCGCAAACCCAGCCGGCCTGGCGGGAATCCCAAATGACGCCGTCGAGCTTCTCCGTGGCGATTCCCTCTTCCCTGTCTCTTCGGCATTGGCCCACCCAATACAGAGCTCCCGCGAGGCCGGAATCGCCTTGGGGTTGGTCCACGTTCTCGCCACGACTCTCCAGGTAGTCCCAGAGCGTCTGGAGCACCTGGTTGGCGATCCGGATGCGGTCCCACGTCTCCACGTCAAGGAAGCTCATTGCGGAGTCAGAATCGCGGTCAGCTTTGTGCGTTTCGGTTCACTGGCCGAGTCTCATGTACGCCGCCCGGCGTGGACGGGTGGCGTTGGGCTGGCCCGGCATATGAATCGCTGGCTGAGTTAGGCAATCTCTTTCCAACTGGGCCCAACCCCCTCAGGTGGTGTCCACCCGATGAGCTGGAACGTCAGGCCCCTCTGTTCGCGATCACGAAGGCCTTCGATTGGCCGAGAGCGTACTCCGCAGACTGAAAATCTTCCAAGTAGAGATTGATTGCCCAACATCCCTCGTGGCCAGAAGACGATAACTACCCATCAGGCTCTTTCCTGAAGACCGCCCCCCTCCCCCGAGGTGTCTTCGAAACTCTTATTGACAGAGCCGTCGTCGTTAGGAATTCACGTGCACCGCGGACGGGTCATTTTCAACAGGTTCCTGGACACGAACATGCTCTGGGTCGTCATCTCCCTCACCCTGGCAGCGGCGGCCCCTGCGTTCCATTTCCTGGCGATTCAGTTCGACCTCTACGGGAACCCACCCCACCCGGATCTTCGGATCGACGTGTACACGCACTCCGTCAGCGCCATCGCCGTCGTCGCCCTCCTCCTCAACCTCAACCTGGGCGAGAAGAGGCAATGGTCATGGGGCATCCCCATCGGATTCGCGTTGACCGTCGGGATCCTCTGGGAAGCCTTCGAAGAGATCGTGATCCGGTTGGACCTGATCGCTTTCTACAACAGCCCCTGGAACGCGATGCAGGACGTCTACGTCGACCTGCTCGGCGGGATCGTGGCGGCCTTCTTCTACGACGTGGTCGTCAAGCACGAAAGGCATCCCGGAGAGAGTGTGTAGCGGTTCTGGCGAGCACAAATCCGGTCAATCTCGTAAGCTCCGCAGGCCGTTCCATGCGAGACACGGCGATCCGGAGACGTAGATTGCGCGTCGGTGTGTCTACAGCACTAATAATCGTGACCGGCAAGGGGAGTCCATATGAACCTGACTCGCCTGGCCCCCTCATGTACGCCATGCTCTACATGACGGCAGGGAACGAGGAGGAGGCCCGGTCCATCGTCCTCCGCCTGGTCGAGGAGGGCCTGGTGGCGTGCGGGAACATCTTTCCCATCCGGTCCATCTACCGCTGGAAGGGGCAGATCGAGGAGGAGCAGGAGGTCGCGGTCATCATGAAGACGCGGCGCGACCTGGTGGAACGGGCCATCGCGGCCGCCCGGGACGCCCACTCCTACGAGGTCCCCTGCGTCGTCGCCTACGCCATGGAGACGGGGTCCGAGGACTACCTCCGCTGGATCGACGCGTCTACGTCCTGAGGGCGATTGCGGCGTACCCCACCACGTCCCGCATGGGGGCCACGTCGCCGGAGTGACCGTACTTCAGGAGCTCCCCCTGGGCATCCCCCAGGGCGACGAGCGCCGCCGCCACGGGCCCGTAGCCGCACATGCTGATGCCCTCCCCCTCCACGGTCTTCAGGAACGCCTTGGGGTCCCCGGCCATGATGCGGTCGATGGCCCGTCGGTCCTGGGCCGCTGCCACCTCGGCGGGCACGTAGTGGGAGAAGTCCGTGGAGGCGAGGATGAGGGCGTCGCGGTCCCGCAGGACCGTCCGCAGCCGGGAACCCACCTCGACGGCCCCCTGGTAGTCCTGGAGGCCCATACAGAGGGCCACCATGGACACCTCCCGCCCCAGGTGCTGCAGGAAGGGAACCTGGACCTCGAGGGAGTGTTCGTAGCGATGAGCCTCCATGTCCCGCTCGATGAGCCCCCCCACGAGTTCCTCGGTCAGGGCTCCGTCCACCTTGGCGACTCCCAGAGGCGTCTGGAAGTCGTCCGTGGCGACCGCCAAGGGCAGCCCGTACCCTGTGTGGTTGGGACCGAGGATGACGAAGGTCTCGGGGAGTCCATCCTCCGCCAGGGCGAGGTAGGCGTGGGCCGCCACGGGCCCGGAGTACATGTAGCCGGCGTGGGGAACCACGAGGCCTGCGAGGCTCCGTTTCGTGCCGAGCCGGCCCGGCAACCGCCCCGGTCCATGGGGGGAGGCGTAGCAGGCCTCAATCTCCGTGACGAGGCCCTCCGGGTCCGCGGCGTAGAACTGGCCGGCGACCGCGGGCCGTCGCATGGGACCTCCTAGAGCGTGGCTTCGAAGTCCTCGATGGCTAGCTTGAACTCCTTGTCGTCCGAGATGACGCCGCGCGCTTTGAGGAACTCCCGGGCCAGAACCCAGTAGACCGTGGCCAGGGCCCGCCTCCCCTTGTTGTTAGTGGGAATCACCAAATCCACGTACTTGGTTTCGTTGTTCGCGTCGCAGAGGGCCACGACGGGTATCCCCACCTTGACCGCCTCCCGGAGGGCCTGCTGGTCCGCGGCGGGATCGGTCACGAGAATCACCCTTGGCTCGAGATATTGGGGCAGGATGGGGTTCGTGAGGCTTCCGGGGACGAACCGACCGGGAAAGGCCTTGGACCCAATCGTCTCGGCGAAGACCCGGGCGGGCTTCTGGCCATACTGGCGTGCCGCCACGACGAGGATGTCCTCCGGCTGGAACGCGGCCAGAAAGCGGGCGGCGTCCCGAATCCGCGCGTCGGTCTGCTTGATGTCCAGGACGTACAGGCCGTCGGTCCGGACCTTGTAGATGAAGGGCTTCATGTCCGAGCTCTTCTGCTGGGTACCGATGTGGATCCCGCTGGTGAGGTACTCGTCCTCCGAGATCAGGAGGGGTTGGGCCTCTCCCTTCTCCTTCGCTTCCCCCTCGACCACGTCAGGTCAGCTCCTCTTCAATCCGAATGAGCTCGTTCAACTTGGCGGTCCGCTCGCCTCCCACGGTGCCTGTCTTGATGCCTTCGCAGCGGAAGGCCACCGCCAGATGGGCAATGGTCGCGTCCGGGGTCTCCCCGCTCCGATGGGACAGGACCGTGCGAAGGCCATGCCCGTGGGCGTAGTCCACGGCCATCCAGGTGTCCGTCAGGGTCCCGATCTGATTTGGCTTGATGAGCACGGCGTTGGCGGCCCCGGCCTTCACCCCGGTCCGGATGCGATCCACGTCTGTCACGAACAGGTCATCCCCGATAATAAGGCAACGGTCTCCCACGCGGGAGGTCAGCTCGGCGAAGCCGGCGAAGTCCTCCTGCTCCAAGGGGTCCTCCACCGCGTACAGCCCGTACGCGTCCACCAGGCCCGCCACGTAGTCCACCTGTTTGGCGGGCGTCAGGGCCCGGTCCCGGTAGCGGTACTTGCCCCCCTGGAAATACTCGGAGGCCGCCATGTCCAGGGCAGGGCGGCAGGGGAACCCGAGCTCGTCTTGAAGCGTGCCACAGGCGTCCGCCACCATGCGTAAGGCCTCCTCGTCCTCGATCGCCGCGGTCCAGGCCCCCTCGTCCCCGCGCCCAATGGCCGCCTTGGGAAGCTTCGCCCGAAGGGCCTCCCCGACCTTCTTGTGGGCCAGGGCGTTGGCCTGCACCGAATCGGCCACCGTGGGGCCCAGGGCGACGCTGAGGAACTCCTGAATGACCGTGCCCCCCGGCGCATGGGCTCCCCCTCCCAACAGGTTCCCGAAGGGCCGAGGCAGCCGATTGGCGGTCATGCCCCCCAGGTAGCGGTAGAGGGGCAGGGAGAGGGCGTCGGAGGCCGCCTTGGCCGCCGCCAGCGAGGTCGCCACGGCCACGTTGGCCCCCAGGAAGGAGAAGTCGGCCGTTCCGTCCGCCTCCCGCACGGCGTTGTCCACCTCCTCCTGGAAGACGGCATCGAGCCCCAGGACCTTGGGCACCAGGTGGGATTCGAAGCGCTCCAGGGCGAGATCCACGTTCCCCTCTGGCAGGGCGACGGCCTCGTGGACGCCCGTGCTTGCCCCACTGGGAGCGGCGAAGCGGCCGAGCCCGCTCGTGGTGTGGACGTCTACCTCGACGGTGGGATTGCCCCGGCTATCCAGGACCTTTCGGATGGCGAGGTCTTCGATGAGGGTGATGATACCGCCTCCGAGGAGGGTCGAAAGAGCCTCCCGCGAGCCACTTATCGGGCCGCGTATATAACCTTTGAAGGCCCTTTTTGGCGCCCAGACCCGGAATTATCGCCGAAGGCTTTATACAGGGGAGGCTAATGCCGTGCCTGGGTCAGCTATGGTTGAAGCCTACTGCGTGAAGTGTAGGGCCAAGCGAGCAGTCCAAAACCCCCAGCGAATCACCATGAAGAACGGCAAGCCCGCCACCAAGGGAACCTGTCCCGTTTGTGGCACGGCCGTCTTCCGCATCGGGGGCTAAGGCCTACCGCGTCCCCCCTGCCCTCTCGCCACCCTGCCTGGCAACTGCCCCTCGTTGCAGGGGAGACCTTCCACCACGCCAGCGGGGCATCCGAGCCTTTTTAACGCGCGCCTCGGGTAACTTTGCGAGCGGATCGCATGCAGGCGCCCCATATGCAGGTTCCCCCTCCGGGGCCGAAGGCGCGGGAGGTCATCGAGAAGGACGGACTATTCCTCGCCACGACCACGAAGACGTTACCCCTGGCCGTCCGGCGGGCCAAGGGGTCCGTCGTCGAGGACGTGGACGGGAACCGCTACATCGACTTCACCTGCGGCGTGGCCGTGACGAACCTGGGCCACGTGAACGACGAGATCCGGGAGGCCGTGCAGGCGCAGCTGGGGGAGATGTGGCACATGGCCGGGACGGACTTCTACTACGAGGTCCAGGTGGACCTGGCCGAATCGCTGGCGCGACTGACCCCGGGGGACTTTCCCAAGAAGGTGTTCTTCACGAACTCCGGGACGGAGACCATCGAGGCGGCCATCAAGGTGGCCCGATGGAACCGCCCGGGGAAGCAGTTCCTAGCCTTTCTCAATGGCTTCCACGGCCGCACCATGGGCTCTCTCGCGCTGAGCTCAAGCAAGGGCGTCCATCGCGAGCGGTTCTTCCCCATGATGCCCGGCGCGAACCTGGTGCCGTACGCCTACTGCTACCGGTGCCCCTACGGGCTCACCTACCCCGATTGTGGGATCTGGTGTGCCCAGGTCATCGAGGAGCAGTACCTGCGAACGGTGGTTCCGCCTGCGGAACTCGCTGGGCTCGTCTTCGAGCCTGTCCAGGGGGAGGGGGGCTACGTGGTACCGCCTCCCGGGTGGACGGAAGAGATCGCGCGCATCGCGCGGGAGCACGAGATCCTCCTCATCGCCGATGAGGTACAGACGGGACTGGGACGCACGGGTCGCATGTTCGCCGTGGAGCACGCGGGGGTCATCCCCGACGCCGTGGCCATTGCGAAGGGGTTGGGTTCGGGGCTCCCCATCGGGGCCCTCGTCTTCAACGCCGAGCTGGACTTCGGGGTCTCGGGAGCCCACAGCAATACCTTCGGCGGAAACCCGGTGGCCTGCGCCGCCGCCCTGGCTACGCTCCGCATCCTCGAGAAGGAGAAGCTGCCCGAGCGGGCCGCCCGCCTCGGAGCGAAGATGCACAAGCGCCTGGAGGAGCTGAAGGAGGAGTGGCCCCTCATGGGGGACAACCGGGGGCTCGGTCTCATGCAGGCCACGGAGTTCGTGAAGGATCGGGAGACGAGGGAGGCCGCCGTGGGGGCACGCGACGCGATCCTCGAGGAGGCGCTCCGGAGGGGCCTGATTCTCCTCCCCAGCGGCACGTCCGTGATCCGCTACATCCCCGCCCTGACCATCGAGGAGGAACTGCTGGAAACGGGGATGGACATCCTGGCGGATTCCATTCGGGCGGTCGCCAAGGCCTCGTGAGGCGGGTCGAGGCGCTTGAGTGGCTTGCTGAGGTGCCGGCGAGCCGAGACCGGGGGCTCGTAGAATCCCCGGGCCAGACCCCGCCTAAGGCGGACGAAACGAGCCTCCTCGGAGGCCGCTCGCGTCCCGCAACCACGGCATCGATAGCCCGCGCTGTGTCCCCGCGACTTCATCGATTTCCCGCACCGCGGGCAGGGAGGATTCCCCCGCTTGACGGATTCCGCAGCCACGTCCACCACCTCGAGCTTCTCAAGGTTGAGCGCGCGGGGCTCCCTGCGAACGGCGCCGTACACCCGGATTCGGTCCCCGGGACGGAGGCGACGCACCACGCTGCGAAAGGACTTGGAGGGCTCGTAGGCCACGCAATCGACCCGGGCCCCGTCGCTTAGGGAAAAGATGACGTGACCCCCCGGAAGGGTTCGCGGAGTCTCATGGACCCGCCCCTCGAGGATGGCCGAGGTGTGGGGGCGGAGGTCCTCCACCTGGCGGGGCACGAGGTGGTCGTCGGTTCCCTGGTTGGTCTCGAAGAGGAGCCATCGATCCAGGGGCTCGCCGCGCACCGAGGCCAGCGCGGCGGGGAGCTCCTCGGGCCCCTCTCCCCGGATCCCACACAGGACGGGGCACGGGGAGCGGGGTGCGATGGCCACGTAATCCGCCTCCCCATCGTAGCTGTTGAAGGTGCGGGGAAAGCGCTCCTCGAGCCTCGCGACGTCGGGCGAGGCGAGCCGGCGGGGGGTTCCCCAGCGGGCGGGGTCGCGGTACGCCAGGACCTCAAAGGTCCGTTCGCGCGGTCTCCAGGCAAGGGCGGCGAGGGCTCCGATCAGGCCCCGAGGCCCCTTCGGGGCGAAGGAGAAATCGGCGCGGTCGAGGTCCGCCGCGATCTCGGAGGGGGAGACGACCTCACGCACTGCCCTCCAGTAGAGCCATTCCTCGGGACGTTGGCGGGTCACCACGAGTCCCGGCTGGGTATTCGGGTCGTCCAGGTCGGCCAGGTGTAGCACCGCCGCCTGGGCGGCCTGATACAGGGCGTCTTCGGGGGTCTCCTCGCGGGCCGCCTCGTAGGCTCGGGCCGTGCACCCCCGAAACGCCCCCACCGGCACAGAGGGCCCCTCTCCCCGCCCGAAACGCAGGCAAAGGGCCCCATTCCCCCGCGTCTTCCACGGGATGTTGGGGTTCAACCGGACGAGGCGCGGGTATCCCACCAGGTCCCACCCGAGCTCGCGAAAGCGGGCCACGAGCTCGGTGGCCAGGAAGGTCGTGCACATCGCCCGTCGCGAGTCCGTGTCATCGAGTCCCACGAAGACGGTCATGCCGACACGGCTATCCCGCCCAGGCTATAAACGACAGGAGGGACGGCGGGGTCGTCGGGAGGCCCTGCGGGTGGCTTAACGCTTATACCGCCGGCCTACTCTCCGCCCCTAGGATGCCCGTCAAAAGCATGGAGCTAACCTCCCTGGAGGGAAAGCGGTTCGCGAAGATGGGAGAGCGTTTCCAGAACGTGCGGGTCGCCCACAACAGCACGGTCACGCGGGTGTACCCCCTGGAGGAGACCGCGGGCGTGGATTTCCGCTTCACCGTGAACTACGGCGGGGTCGGAGCCCTCCAGATCGAGGGAAGCCTACAGTTCGAGGGCGACGCGACCCTCCCCCAGGTCTGGGAGAAGACGGGCAACCTGCCAGAAGACGTGGCTAGCCAGATTCACACGGCCATCATGACCTTCTGCATCCAGGAGGCCGTCGTCATCGCACGCGACCTGCGACTCCCGCCCCCCATTCCGCTGCCCATGATCAAGCTGAAGGGCGGGGGGAAGCAGTCGAGCGGGATGGAGGTCGCCTGAACGACCCCGCGGAAAAAGCCCAGGCGGGCCGCGGCTATCGGATGTGGTCCAGGGTGAAGGAACCGATGCTGATGCCCTGCTTGGAGTACATGTACTGAATCCATGCTCGGGACTGGGCATCGGAGATACCCTTCACGCTCAGGTAGGTCTTGAGCTGGTCGACCTTGAAGTCGACCATCCCGTCCATCAGGCTGCCGAGCATCTGGATGTCTTGCTCCCCGTGCATCCCCTTCTCGATTACGTACAGGCTGACGGCCTTGTCCCGCTTCCGCCGGCCCGCGAAGGGCTGAAGGAACCGGAACGTGGAGGCAGGGTCTAGATAGGCCATGAGCGTGGAGATGGACCGGAAGGCAAGACGGTACGTCTTGTGCTTGGTCATGAGCTCGGTGGCCACGCGATCCACCGCCTCGAGAATGGCGGCCTGGTCCGTGGGATCTTCGATGTAGGTCGCGTACTCGTCGTCCGTGGCCGCCCCCATGCCCGTGGAGTAGGCGTCGATGTACTGAACCAGCCCCAGGTTCTCGTACTCCTCGTACCCGGGAACGACGTATTGCATCTCATTCCGGATGTCATCCGGCGTCTTGTCCGTGATGACCCAGATGGCGGGTACGCCCTTCTTCAGGCCTTCCGCCACGAAGGCGTTGACAACGACCTCCTTGCCGATGAAGGGGGGGCCGTACACGGAGACGTTGGAGCCGAAGGGGATACCCCCCAGGAGGAGGTCGTCCAACCGAGGCGTCCCCGTCTTGACCTTTTCTTGCTTGAACTCGAAGGCCCGCTCCTCCTCCCGCGCCTCGATTTCCTCCTCGATGAGCCCCTGCTCCCGCATCCGGAGCTCCTCCATCTTGGCCTTGAGGTAGGTCTCCTTTGCCCGGACCTCCTCCTCCTTCTGGTTGATTTCGCCCTTGAGCGTCTCCAAGCGCTCCTTGAGCCGGGCCTCCTCCATGGTGCCCGCCTGGCTCCGGGCCGCCACGACCCGCTTCTTCTCCTGCTCCAAGAGCTTCTCGCGGTAGATGAGGTCCTCCTCCCGCCGGAGGAGTTCTTCCTCCTTGTAGGAGAGGGGCTCCTTCAGCTTGTCCATCTCGTCCCGTTGGACCGCCAGGTCCCCCTTGAGACGTTCCACCTCCTGCTGCCGCAGGATGAGGTCCCGCTCCCGCAGTTGGAGCTCGCGCGCTTTCTCGGTGAGCTCGGCGTCGACGTCCGTCCCGCTCCGGCCGCTGAGCTCAATGGCCTCGGCCTTCAGCTTGGCCTCGATCTTGAGCCGCTCGACCTCCCCCTCCAGGTCGATGACCTGCTTCTTCGTCTCGGCTTCCCTGTCGAGGTACTCGCGCTCCTTCTCCGCCAGCTCCGCCTTGAGCCGGCGCTCCAGCTCGGCGTTCGAAACACCGGTCGCGTCGGTGCGCAGGTCCTCTTCGAGGGCTTTGAGCTCCTTCTCCTTCGCCGCCAGGCCTTCCTCCCGTTCCACCAGCTGGATCTCAGACTCCTTCAGGGCCCTGACGTTCTTCGGCAGCTCGGCGATCTTGCCCTCGGCCTCCGTCTTCAGCCGGGCCACGAGGTTGTTGGCCTTCTCCAGCTCGATCTCCAGGTTCCGCCGCGCCTCCCTCTCCTCCGCAAGGCGGCGCCTTGCCTCCGGGCCCTCCTCCTCCTTCTGGGTCTTGACGTACTTCACCACGGCCACGGAGGACTTCTTCATGTGCTCGAACTTGCCCTCGAGCTCCTTCCGCTGCCGGACCTCCCGCTGGAGCTTCCGGTTGAGCTTGGCGATCTCCTCCAGGTAGGCCAGCGGGTCGATGCGACCCTGTTTGATCTTGGAGAGTTCGGCCTTCACGGCCCGCTTCATGGCCACGAGATCTGCGCGAAGCTCATCGACGTCCTTCTCCTCGTCCTCTCTCGAGGCCGCTTCCGCCGGGGCCTCCTCGCTGGGGGACTCGGGCTGAGAGAGCCAGTCGTCCAGCCCCGTCTCGTCCCCCTTCAGCCAGCGCTCGAGCGCCTGGGCCTTTGCCCGCGGGTCACCTGCTTCGGCAGGGGGTGGGGATTCGGACGGGGGCGTCTTCTCATCGGGGGAGGGGGGAGGTTCGCCCTTGATCCACGTCTCCAGGTTCCCTGACTCACCCTTGAGCCAGGCTACGAGGGCCTCCTTGTCCATCTCGTCTGGCGGGGTCCGGGCGGCGGGCGGCCCCTCGCCGGCGTCGGAACTGACGCGCAGCTGGCCATTCACGGTCTCGTGCTGCGTGCCGCAGGAGGAGCACTGGCCGTCGGCCCTCAGGCCGCTTCCACAGACGATGCACAGAACCTGGGCTTCCGGGCTCTGTTCGTCGTTCGCCATCAAGGAGAAGCACCTCTAGAACATGGCGGTGCCTGGTTCCAGCCCAATGCAAGAGGACGAGGAGAGAGGGGGGTAATAAGGCCGGGGGCGAAATTATCACTTTTGAAGAGAGCACCCTACGCTCTGGCGTAGATCTGAATGGGCTTCCCCTTCTTGCCGTCGTCCACGAGGAACTCCAGCTCCTCCACCTGCTCGATCAGCTTGGCGGCGACGGCCAGGTGTGCCCAGACAGGGACGCAGCCCCGCATCTGGACCTTCTTCCCCTCGTAGCGAGAGAAGTCCAACTTCTCCAGCCGGGCAACGAAGTCGTCGAGGCGGACGAGGCCCAGCAGCTCCGAGAGGTCCAACACCTCCTTCATGGGCCTCCCTCACACATAGAAGGACTCGCCGCAGGCGCATGTGCCCTGGGCGTTGGGGTTCTTGATCTTGAAGCCCGAACCCATGAGGCCCTCCGTGTAGTCCATCTGGGAGTTCATCACGTAGAGCGCCGACATGGGGTCGAGGAGGACCTTCACCCCCCGCGTCTCCCAGACGATGTCCTTCTCCTCGGCCTCCTTCGCGAAGTCCACGTTGTAGCTCATCCCCGAGCAGCCTCCGCTGACCACCCTGACGCGAATCCGGGGCGTGTTCAAGCCCTGCTTCGCCGCCAGCTCCTTCAGCTTGGCCGCAGCGGGTTCCGTCACCTCGAAGGTGGGCTCGGCCTGCATGACTCCTCGGGCGATTTCATGCCGGTCTCGCGTAATAAAGGTTTAGCCTGGCCTTCCGGAGAGCGGTCCGCAGGCGCCCCTATCCGATCCGGAGGCGGTCCGGGCGGCCCCCCGCGCGAAATCTTCTCATACCGGGGGAAGCTAGCGTCGGCGGTGGTAGGATGGCGGAGAAGGAAGCACTCTTGAGTCAACGGCTGCGCCACGTAGATTTGGAGCGCGCGGCCACTATCGGCGAGCTGGTGGAGCAGTTTCGCATGGGTTCCTTCCAGAGCCGGGCTCTGGGCACAGCGGCGGCGATTCTGGAGGATGCGTTGGTCAATCGGACGCGCCCCACGATGTTCCTCGGCCTTGCCGGGGCCATGATCCCGGGCGGGATGCGGAAGGTCATCAGTGACATGATTCGGAAGGGGCTCGTGGACGTGCTCGTGACCACGGGGGCCATTGCCTACCACGACTTCTACGAGGGGTTGGGCTACCACCATTACCGCGGCGATCCCGCCATGGACGACGTCCAGCTGCGGCACCACTTCATCGATCGCGTCTACGACACCCTGGCGGACGAGGCCGCGTTCCGGGAGGTTGACGCGATGATGGCCGAAGTGGCGGACGGCTTGGAGCCCCGGGCCTACTCGAGCCGGGAGTTCATGGCCATCCTTGGCGAACGGCTCGAGGACGAGACCTCGATTGTCCGGGCGGCCTACACCCACGGCGTGCCCTACTTCGTCCCCACCTACCACGACAGCGGCATCGGCGTTGGCCTGGTCAGCCATATGGCGCGGCGGACCGAGAAGGGGGAAGAGCCCGTGCGTATCGACCTCGTGCAGGACAACTACGAGATCGCCCAGATTCTCTGGAAGTCCCCGGCGCGGGCCGAGTTTCTCGTCGGGGGCGGCGTGCCCAAGAACTACATTCAACAGGCGGAGATCACGGCGGAGACCCTCGGACACGAGCCCGGGGGGTTCGACTACGCCGTCCAGCTCACCATGGACGTCCCCCACTGGGGCGGCCTCTCGGGCGCCACGTTCGAGGAGTCCAAATCGTGGGGCAAGATTCACGCTGAAGCGCGAACGGCCCAGGTGTACGTGGAGGCCACGATCGGCCTCCCCCTCATCGTCGGGTACCTGCTGCAGCGGGGCGTTCCCCAACGGAGGAAGCGTCACGTGTTCACGTGGGAGGGCCAGGAGCTGACCCGCTTGGCGTGACGTCTCCGATCCGACTCACTGGAGAATCAGAAGGACCTCTTCCTGGCCGACCGCGTCCCCGGGCGCCACCCGAATCTCCCGAACCTCCCCGTCGGCGGGGGAGGGAATCTCGTTCTGCATCTTCATGGCCTCCAGGACGAGAAGGGGGGTCCCCAGCCGCACGCGCGCCCCGCTCTCTACGAGGAGCGCGATGACGCGTCCCGGCATGGGGGCGCGCACGGGGGTGGCGACCACCCCTTCCGTCGTGGGTTCGGGAGCGAGGGCGCTCGACGGGAGGTAGCCCCGGAAGGCGACGTCCAGGGCCATGCCGTTCAGGAAAAGGCTCCGACCGGCCAGGCGGAACCGGTAGCGATGGCGACCGAGCGAGACCTGGTAGGCGTCTTCCTGTGCCCGCACACGGGGGGCGAAATCCTCCCCGTCGATGCGGACCCGGAGATCCTCGCCGACCTCCACCCGGTAGGGCTCCCCCTCAAAGACCACGTCGAAGCGCACGGTCATGGTTCCGTCCCCGATGCTGCTCCTCCCGCCCGGCCCGGGTCCACGCCTTGGGGGATCGGGGCCGGATGGGAAAGGCCTCCATCCGACGGGGGATGGTGCCCCGGGAAGCCACGGCCGCGGCGGCCAAGGCGGCCACGAGGGTCCGCCGCTCCCGTTCCTCCTTCCTGCGCGCCCCTTCCAGGGCCTCGACGATACCTCGCTCTTCGATGAAGCGGACAGAGAGGTCGCCGGCCTCGAACGCCTCGTCCTGCAGGATGGCCCGGTGGAAGGGAACGTTCGTGGCCACCCCCTGGAGGACGGTCTCTCCCAGGGCCCTTCCCATGCGTCGGGTCGCCTGCCTCCGGTTCCTCCCGTGGGTGATGATCTTGGCGACGAGGGGGTCGTAGGCGGTGGTAATCTCCGTCCCTACCTGGAGCGCGGTGTCCACGCGCACCCCCGGACCCGAAGGAAGCCCTAGGTGCGTGATGCGGCCCGGCGAGGGCAGGAAGCCTCGATACGGGTCCTCGGCGTTGATGCGGCACTCCAGGGCCCAACCTCGTAGGACCACGTCGTCCTGGTTCAGGGACAGGGGCTCTCCGGCGGCGACGGCGAGCTGCTCCGCTACGAGGTCGAGGCCGGTCAGCCACTCCGTGACGGGATGCTCGACCTGCAGCCGCGCGTTGACCTCGTTGAAGTAGAAGTGCCCCTCGGAGTAGACGTACTCGATGGTCCCGGCGTTCGCATAACCCAAGGCCTCGGCGACCCGGACCGAGAGGGCCCCGATCTTCTCCCGGATCGCGTCGTCCACGAGGGGCGAGGGCGCCTCCTCGATCAGCTTCTGGTAGCGGCGTTGGATGGAACACTCTCGTTCACCCAGGTGGATCGTCCGCCTCCCGTCCGACAGAATCTGGAACTCGATGTGTCGCGCGTGGGGGTGGTAGCGCTCGAGGAAGATGTCGGAAACACCGAAAGACGACGCGGCGAGGGACCGGGCCTGCCCCAGGGCCGTCGCCAGGTCGGCCTCCTCCCGGACCACCTGCATCCCGATGCCCCCGCCCCCGCCGGCAACCTTCAGGATGACGGGGTAGCCCACCGCCTCGGCGGCCGCCCCCGCCTCCTCCGGCGATGCCAGGGGGCGGTCGGAACCGGGGGACAGGGGCACGCCTACCTCCTTCAAGATCGCCTTCGACCGGAGCTTGTCCCCCGACACGTCCATGGCCGCGGCGGGGGGCCCCACGAAGACGATACCCGCCTCGTCACACGCGCGAACGAAGGCCGCGTTCTCCGCAAGGAAGCCATAGCCCGGGTGGATGGCCTCCGCCCCGACCCGTCCGGCGAGTCGCACGATAGCCTCGATGTCGAGATAGCTGCGGCGCGGGTCCTCGGCGGGGATCTCGTACGCCTCATCGGCGTAGAAGCGGTGGAGGGAGGCCGCGTCGGCCCCGGAGTAGATGGCGACCGTCGCGATGCCCAACTCCCGGCAGGTCCGCATGACCCGCACCGCGATCTCTCCTCGATTCGCCACCAGGACCTTCCCGAACATGCGCGCAGGCGTGAGGCGGCCTCCTTATATAAAGACGGCGTATCGTCGAAGGCGGGTTCGTTGATTGACGAATCCCCCTCAGAGAGGCATGTTGCCGTGCTTGCGGAGGGGCGCCGTCTCCCGCTTGTCCAGGAGGGTTTGGAGGGCCCGAATGAGGTAGGGACGGGTGTCCTGGGGTTCGATCACGTCATCCAGGTAGCCGGCCTCCGCGGCGACGTACGGGTTCGCGAACTTCTCCTTGTACTCCTTCACGAGTTTCCGCTCCCGGGCCTCCGGGTTCTTCGCGGCCGCGATCTCCTTGCGGAAGATGATCTCCACGGCCCCCTCGGGGCCCATGACGGCGAGCTCGGCCGTGGGCCACGCCACGTTGTAGTCCCCTCCGATGTGCTTCGAGCACATGACGTCGTAGGCCCCGCCGTAGGCCTTCCGGGTGATGACGGTGACCTTGGGCACCGTCGCCTCGGAGTAGGCGTAGAGGAGCTTGGCCCCGTTGCGGATGATGCCCCCGAACTCCTGGGCCGTCCCCGGCAGGAAACCCGGGACATCCACGAAGGTCAGGAGGGGGATGTTGAAGCAGTCGCAGAACCGGATGAAGCGGGCGGCTTTGATGGAGGAGTCGATGTCCAGGGTCCCGGCGAGGACCTTGGGCTGGTTACCCACCACGCCGATGGGGTGGCCGTCCAGGCGGGCGAAGCCCACGACGATGTTGCGGGCCCAGTGCTCCTGCACCTCCAGGAAGTCCGCCCCGTCCACGAGCTTGAGGATGACCTCCCGCATGTCGTAGGGCTTCTCCGGGTCGTCGGGAACGACGGTAATGAGGTCGGGGTCCTTCCGGTCCGACGGGTCGCCGGTGTCCAGGACGGGCGGGTCCTCCATGTTGTTGGGGGGGAAGAAGGAGAGGAGACGACGCACGGTGTAGAGGGCCTCGTCCTCGTTCTCCGCCGCGAAGTGGGCCACGCCACTCCGCTCGTTGTGGGTCGCCGCGCCCCCCAGCTCCTGGAAGCTGACCTCCTCGCCCGTCACGGCCTTCACTACGTCGGGACCGGTCACGAACATGTAGCTCGTCTGGCCGACCATGATGACGAAGTCTGTGAGGGCCGGCGAATAGACGGCCCCGCCTGCGGCCGGCCCCATGATGACGGAGATCTGGGGAATCACCCCGGAGGCTCGAACGTTTCGGTAGAAGATGTCAGCGTACCCGCCGAGGGAGAGGACTCCCTCCTGGATGCGGGCCCCGCCGGAGTCGTTGAGGCCGACAACGGGGGCCCCCACCTTCGTGGCGGTGTCCATGACCTTCACCACCTTCTTCGCGAACATCTCCCCCAGGGAGCCTCCGAAGACGGTGAAGTCGTGGGAGAAGACGTAGGCCAGGCGACCGTCGATGGCCCCGTATCCCGTGACCACCCCGTCCCCCGGGATGCGCCGGGCGTCCATCCCGAAGTCGGTGATGCGGTGGACGACGAAGGGATCGAGCTCCACGAAAGACTCGGGGTCCAGGAGGATGTCGAGCCGCTCCCGGGCCGTCAGCTTGCCCTTGTCGTGTTGTTTCTGGATGCTCTCCTCGCCCCCGCCAGCCTGCGCGGCCTCCTTGCGCTTGCGGAGGTCCTTGATCCTGTCCTCCGTGGACATCGTTGGGCCACCGGGTCGCCAAGGGGACCTGCCAATATCCCTTTTGTGGGACGCCTAGGGGCGGGTCTCCACCGTCAGCGCGAGCTCTACGGGCGCACCCAGCGGCAGTCCCGCCACCCCCACGGCCACCCGTGTCGGTTTTCCGGCCTCGCCCAGAACCTCGACGAGAAGGTCGGTCGCACCATCGGCGACCTGGGACTGCTCGTGAAACTCCGGGGTCGAGGCGACAAAGACGACGACTCGCAGGACCTGGGTGATCCCGTCCAGGCCTTTCAGGTGCTCCCGCAGGATGCTCAGGGCGAGGAGGGCGCACGTACGGGCCGCCTCGTACCCCTCCTCGAGGGCGAGGTCCCCACCGAGCCTTCCCTCGACCTGGAGCCGGCCTTCGACGAGGGGGATCACCCCGGCCGTGTAGGCGATTCGGCCGCTCCGCCGGAAGAGGGCATAGTTCGCGACGGGCGCCGGAACGGGCGGGAGTACCTTCTCCCAATCTTCCAGGGTGGGAGCCATGGCCGAGGGAGCGGGAACGCCCATAAAACGCCTCCCACGGCGAGGGGGCCGCTCCTAGGGGGCCGATGCGCCTCTTCCAGCTCTCAACCCCCCCCCCGTGCTCGTGAGGCCGTAGGCGCAGGCGCCCAGGAGGGCCCCCAGGGCCGTCGTGAGACCGAAGATCAGGAGGGTCAGGGCGAAGGGGAGGGAGCTCAGGGAAGAAGGGAGGCCCAGGATGACTAGGAGGAGGTGGGAGGCTTCGCCCAGGGGATAGACGAGGACGCAAGGGCCGAGGGCGGGATTCCCCACACGAGGACCCCGCCCCCTAGGCCCACGAGGAAGGCCCGCCCTTGGTGCTTCAGGTCGGATCCCGCACAGTCCCGTCGGCGACCTCGACGTGCGCCCCGGACGGTTGCCGAATGACGAGAACGCCCGATTCGCCGATGGTCACGGCCTTACCGCGCACGATCCCCTTTCCCGTGTCGACGACGACGTCCCGACCGAGTGTGGCGCAACGGTCTCGATAGGCCTGGACAATCTCCGCGGGGTCCTTCAGGCCCTCCACGTATCCCCGGAAGACCCGCAGGAGGCGAGAGAGAAGCTCCTCGTTGTCGACGGCTCCCCCGAGTTCCTCTCGTAGCGTGGTGGCCGGCGTGTCGATTCCCCCGGGGAGTCTGTCCCGGGAGACGTCCGAGTTGATGCCGATCCCCACGATGGCCCAGTACGCCTCGGGACCGACCAGGCCTTCCACGAGGATTCCCGCCACCTTGGCCCCGCCCACCTGGACGTCGTTGGGCCACTTCAGACTGGTTACGAGGCCCAGGGACGCGAGCGCCTCCCCGACCGCCAGGGAGGCGGCCATGGAGATGACAGGCAACCATTCGAGTTCCTTCCTTAGCAGGATGGAGACGTACAGGCCCCCCCGGGGAGAGATCCAAGAGCGACCGAATCTGCCCTTCCCCCGGAGCTGCTTTTGGGCGATGACGACCGTCCAGGGTTCGGCGCCCTCCGCAATCAGGGCCTTGGCCTCATCGTTCGTCGATTCGACCGCGTCGAGCCGAACGAGCCGCGTGGCCAAAGGGCACCTCGGAGACTCCTGCTACGGAGCCGAACTGGGGGCAGCCTCGGCTTTCGGCGCGGGTGCGACCTCCAGGCTTCGCAGGAAGCCGACGAACATGACCGCAATTCCCGCCAACAGGAAGATGTAGAGAAACTCTGGGGAGACGTATCGAGTGAGAATCCCACCTATCGTCATGAGGGAGGCTCCCACGGCGATGAGGAGGTTATAACTCCACCGTGTCTTGCGCCAGGAGTACACAGCCCCACCGATCAGAGCAACGGCTCCTGGGTATGTGAGGAGCTGAGAGAGGCTCCTTACGCCCCCGGGCATCGCGGTCCCGCCCACTACGCGACCGGGCTCGCACACGGCACCCTCCTCCCCACAAACAATGCGACCTGGATCCGAGGCCGATACCCCAATCGCCGCCGTAACGGTGAAGAAGAGGATGATCGCGAATACGACTATGATGTATGCCAAGAAGACGTGTCCCACCCTCTTGTTCGCCAGGAGGTATACTGTTCCCAGGCCGAGAACGGCGACCAACGTTGGATGCAGGGCGAAGTAGGTCTTGTAGAGGGAGACGGTCCAGCCTCCGGTGAGTTCCGACACGAACTCCAGGACGGACGCCAGGGCAAACAGGGCCAGACCGATCCCCCAGGCGAGCTGGAAGACCTTCCTACCCGAGGCGAACTGACGGAACACGAGGACGGCAAAAGCCCCGCCGATGACGGCGGATCCCAAGGCCAAGGAAGCTCCCAGACCCACGGCCATGAAATCGGCTAGCCTGGCGTTTTATAAATACGTGAGCGGTCAGGAGCCCTCCCGGAGTTCGATGAGAACCCCGCGGGCGGAGGCCGGATGCACGAAGTTTACCCTCGAACCCGCCTCCCCCGGTCGCGGCGTGTCGTAGACCAGGCGAAGCCCTCGCCTGGCAAGCTCCCGGCATGCCTCCTCCAGGTCCTCAACCTCGAGAGCCACGTGGTGAATCCCCTCGCCGTGCTTTCTGAGGAAACGGTCGATGACGGTGTCCTCGCCAACCGGCTCCAGGAGTTCGATCCGGGTTTCCCCGACCGGAAGGAGGGCCATCCTGACCTCCTCCGAGGGCACCTCCTCAACCGAGGCGACTCGGAGTCCCAGGGCCTCGTAGGTCTCCATGGCCTCCTTCAGATTGGAGACCGCGATGCCAATGTGGTCGATTCGTCTGACGCGCATTCAGAACTCCCTGAGAGGACGAAAGGTGCCGTACACCGTGCGGAGCGCGTCGCTCACCTCCCCGAGGGTGGCCCGTCGCTGCATCGCCTCCAGGATGGGGGGCATGAGGTTTTCCCCCTCCTCCGCGGCCTCCTGGACGCGTCCCAGCGCCCTCTCTGCCGTCGAGGTGTCCCGGGCCTCCCGCACGCGCCGGAGGCGTTCGATCTGCTTGGCCTCCAGGACAGGGTCGAGGCGGGAAATCTCCACGTGGGGCGATTCCTCCTCTACATAGGCGTTCACGCCCACGATGCGCCGGGCCTCTCCCTCGACCTCGCGCTGGAATCGGAAGGCCTCGTCCGCGATCTCCTTCTGTACGAATCCTCGCTCCAGGGCGCGTTCCATTCCGCCGAGCTGCTCGATTCGCTCCAAGTATCGCGTGGCCCGCGTCTCGATCTCGTCCGTCAGGGCCTCGATGTAGTAGGAACCGGCCACCGGATCCACGGTATGGCCGACCCCACTCTCGTGGGCCAGGATCTGCTGGGTGCGGAGGGCCAGGCGGGCGGCGCGCTCCGTGGGAAGGGCGAGGGCCTCGTCCATGGCGTTGACGTGGAGGGACTGGGTGCCCCCCAGGACAGCGGAGAGGGCCTGGAGGGTCGCCCGCACGACGTTGAGGTAGGGCTGCTGCGCCGTCAGGGCCACCCCGGCGGTCTGGGTGTGGAAGCGGAGTCGTTGGGATCGTTCCTCCTGGGCCCCGAACCGCTCCTTCATGATCCACCCCCACAGCCGGCGGGCGGCGCGGAACTTCGCGATCTCCTCCAGGAGGTCCATCTGCGCGGCAAAGAAGAAGCTTAGGCGGGGGGCGAAGACATCCACGGGGAGGCCCCGATCCAGGAGGCGCTCCACGTACGCTATGCCGTTGGCGAGGGTGAAGGCGACCTCTTGGACTGCGTTGCACCCGGCCTCCCGCATGTGGTACCCGCTGATGCTGATGGCGTTCCAGCGGGGCATCTCCGTGGCGCTCCACGCGATGAGGTCCGTGGCGAGCTTCAGCGCGGGCTTGACGGGGTAGATGTAGGTCCCCCGGGCCGCGTATTCCTTCAGGATGTCGTTCTGGACCGTCCCGCGGAGAGCCTTCGGAGCGGCCCCCTGCCGTTCCGCCACCGTCCGGTACAGGGCGAGGAGGACCATGGCGGTGGCGTTGATGGTCATGCTCGTGCTGACCCGGTCCAGTGGGAGCTCCCGGAGGAGGGTCGCCATGTCCTCCTCCGTGGCGATCGAAACGCCCACGCGGCCCACCTCCCCCCGGGCCATGGCGTGGTCGGGATCGTACCCCATCTGCGTCGGCAGGTCAAAGGCGACGCTCAGGCCGGTCTGCCCCTGTGCGAGGAGGTAGCGAAAGCGCTCGTTGGTCTCTTCCGCGGTCCCGAAGCCCGCGTACTGCCGCATCGTCCACAGACGGCCTCGGTACATCGTCGGGTAGATGCCCCGGGTGAAGGGGGGCTGGCCGGGAAAACCGAGCCTTTTCAGGTAGTGGGCCTCGTCGATGTCGTGGGGCCCGTAGGCGGGCCGGACGTGGATGCCCGAATCCGTCCGAACCTCGCCCTCGGGCTCTTCCCCGACGCCCTCACGGTAGGTCTGCTCAAGCCAGCGACGATAGGCCTCGGCCGTCTCCTCCGGGGGGGACCCCTCGGTCATTCTCCAAGCTCCCCGAGAACGGAGGGTTGCACGCCCAGGGCGCTATTTATCCGTGTCGTCGCGGTCACAGCGTAATGTCCCGGGAGGGGAGATGGACGCCCCGCCCCTTGCCAACCGTGCCGATAACCTTCGCGCCCCCGCCCTCCTGGAGGACCTCCAACGCGGCGTCGGCCTCTTCCTCCTCCAGGAAGAACGCGAACCCCTGCCCCATGTTAAACGTCCCGTACATCTCCCGGTCCTCGAGGTCCCCCAGGGCCTGCAGGGCGTCGAAGATGGGCTGAGGGGGGAAGGGGTCGTCGACCTCGTAGGCCACGTCTGGCCGAACCCGCGCCAGGTTGCGGAGGCCGCCGCCCGTGATGTGGGACATCCCCGCCACCTCGACGGCCCGAAGGACGCGAAGGACGTCCTGCACGTAGATCTGCGTGGGCCGAAGGAGCGCCTCCCCGTAGGTCTCCCCCGCCCCGGGAACGGGGTCCTCCAGGGAGACTCCCTCCGCCTGCAGCAACTTGCGCGCGAGGGTGTACCCGTTGGCATGCAACCCGCTGCTCCGGATTCCCACGATCACCTGGCCCGGTCGCACGGCGGTCCCGTCGACGATATCCTCCTTCCGCACGCTCCCCACACACGCTCCGACGAGGTCGTGTTCGCGTACGATCTCGGGGACCGTGGAGAACTCCCCCCCGACGACGGTGACGTTGGCCAGCTCGGCCCCGCGATTCAGGCCGCGTCCCACCTCGCGGGCCACGGACTCGTCGTACCGGCCCACGGCGAAGTAGTCCACGAAGGCAAGGGGCTCGGCTCCCACGCAGACGCAGTCGTTCACGCTCATGGCCACGCAGTCGATGCCCACGGTGTCCCATCGCCCCGCGTCCCGGGCCACCAGGAGCTTCGTGCCCACGCAGTCCGTGTTCAGCGTCAGGGCCCAGTCGCCGAAGTCGATGAGGGAGGTGAAGAAGCCGGTCGGTCCGAACGGGGCGCCGAGGCCCTGGCGGGTGTAGGCGAGCTGAGAGGCCAAGGCGGCGATGGAACGGTCCTCCCGCTCGATGTCGACGCCGGCCTCCTTGTAGGAGCGGGGCTTCACGGGGAGAGGAGGGGCCGCCTTCGATTAAGCTTTGGCGCCCGCCCAAATCCTTAAGGAAGCGCCCCCGGTGTTATCGGTGTGGGCAAGGCCTGGGTGAAAGACCGGAAGCGGGACCCGTATTATCGGAAGGCGAAAGCGGAGGGCTATCGAAGCCGCGCGGCCTACAAGCTCCTGCAGATCCAGGACCGCTTCCACGTGATTCATCCGGGCGACACCGTGATCGACCTGGGCGCGGCGCCGGGGGGGTGGTCCCAGGTCGCCCACGAACTGGGGGCCAGCACGGTCGTCGCGGTGGATCAGGAACCCATGACACCCCTTGAGGGGGTCACCTTTGTTCAAGCCGACCTGGGCGACGAAGCCGAACTGGCCTCCCTTGCGAAGCGGGCCGGCGGATTCGCCGACGTGGTACTCTCGGACATGGCCCCCCGGCTCAGCGGGAATCGAAGCCTGGACCACGCCCGCTCGATGGACCTGGCGGACCGCTCCCTCCGTGTCGCGCACCAAGTCCTCCGGGAGGGCGGCCACCTCGTGACCAAGGTCTTCCAGGGCGACCTCTACCCTGCCTTCCGCCGCCGCGTACGGGACGCCTTCGCTCGGAGCAAGGACTTCTCCCCCCCGGCCTCTCCACGCGGCAGCGCCGAGCTTTATCTGGTCGCCCGGGGACGGAGAGGGCCGGGGGCCGCCGTCGGAACATTTAATACACGAGCCTAGGTTTGACTCATCGGCCATGCTGAGCTACCTGACGGTCACCTTTTCCACCGAGGGAGCACGCCCCTCCGAGGTTGCCACTACCCTCCAGTCCTTGGGCTTTGAGCCCACCAAGGGGAACTACGACTTCCTCTACCGCTGGGATCGGAGCGCCAAGGTGGAGGATGCCCTGTGGTTGGCCGATCGAGTGCAGGCGGCCCTGCGCGGGATGAGCGTCCTGTTCAAGATTGAGACGCTCAACGAGGAGGATTGAGGTGCCGATCAGTCCCAAAACCGCTTCGTGCGCGCGTAGTTGATTTCTGCTTCCAGGATGTCGCGAAGGAAGTCGTCCTGGTCGTCGTGGTATCCCCGCAGGATCCGGCCCGCCACGTTCGGACCCACCCCGCGAGCGACGAGAGCCATGGCCGCCCTCCTCCCGTGGGCCATGACGAGGCTGGCGCTCGTGTAGAGACGCTTGACCTCCCGCCGCTCCTCGGGGGTGAGCTTCTTCCGATGAATCAGGGCCGCCTTGTCCCGCTGCCAGGGCCGTAGGGCGGCCTGCATGACCGAGTCGCAGGAGGGACACGTCACCCGCGCCCTCAGCGCGGCCACCCTCTCCGTGCGGGTGCGTTTGCACGAAAGGCACGCCAGGAGGACCCGTTGATCCTCGAGCCGTTTCCTGAGCAGCCCCAGGGTATGGTGGTCGGGCCGGGGGGGAAGGAGAAGCTCCAAGGCTCGCTCGGCTCCGAGTCGCCCGATGCGCGAAAGGGGTCCGACTTCGAGACGCAGGGTCCCCTCCCGAATGCCCCGGATCACCTCCTCGGTCCGCCGGACGTCCAGGTGTTCCCAGATCAGCTTCTCCATCACCTCCTCCATCAGGGGCGTGTGGTCAAAGGCCTTCATGACACGACCCACGTTGACGTTGCGGTAGCTGACATCGCGTCGCATGGCCCCGAACTTCTTTGCGACCTGCACGAAGACCCAACGGATGAGGGTGGACTGTCGAAGGGAGATGCGGAGGGTGGGCTCCACCGTCTCTGGGTCGATGCCCCGGAGGACGTCCGCGACGTCCTCTGCCCGCACCTTGGCGGGGACCTGGAGGAGCACACGATAGGGATCCGTCCGGATCCCCACGGATTGCCCCACCCGGGCCGAGAGGAGGGCCGAGAGGAGATGGCCCAGGGTTTCGTTCACCTTGCTCCCGAAGGCGGCGTTGACCACCACGAGGTCCTCTCCCTGCTCCACCGTGAGGAGCCGGTCCGTGGGGACCGGCTGCGGGGCCTGCCTCTGGACATACGCCTCAAAGGCGCGCCGCCCTTCCTCGTTGACGGGGTACCCTTGCAGGTTCCCCTCCCCTCGCAACCGCCCGACCTCCTGGGCGACCCCGAAGGGGACGGGAATCTCCTCTCCTACCCAACTCGGGATGCCCCCCATCTCCTTGGCCGGGTGCACCATGATCCTCCCCTCCTCGCCGATGTCGACCACCTGCCACGATTGGCCTTTCATGATGAAGGGGGTGCCGACGTGAAGCTGGCCCGCCACGAAGGCCTCGTCGAGGGTACCGACAAAACTCCGGCTCGAGACGTCCTGGACCCGGTAGGTGGTCTCGTCGGGAATCATGGAGATGTTCTCGTAGAAGTACGGGAGGGTCTGGAAGGCCTTGTAGAAGGATGGGTCCCGATAGCGGATCACCCGCAGGTCCGTGAGCTGCCTGAGGACATCCTCGTAGACGGCCCAGGGGAGGTCCCGGAAGGGGTCGGCCCGACGGACGAGCTCGTAGAACGCCTTCGCGTCCCCCCGTCCCTCCGTGAGGAGATGGGCGGCGACCTGGTTGGCCAGGACGTTCAGGGGATTCTTCCGGACCTCGTACGGCTCCAGGTCCTCGGAAGCCCCTCGCCGGGCGATGACGACGGCCTCGGCCAGCTCCTCCTCGTTCGAGGCCACGACCACCCCCTTGGAGAGGCGGCCCACGCGGTGGCCCGACCGCCCGACCCGCTGAACGAGGCGGGTGACCTGGCGGGGGGAATTGTACTGCAGCACCAGGTCGGTGGCGCCCACGTCGATGCCGAGCTCCATGGAGGAGGTACTGATCAGGGCTCTGAGCTCCTCTGCCTTGAACCGCTCCTCGGCCTCGACACGGGCCTGCTTGGAGAGGGAACCGTGGTGGACCCCGACGGGGAGGTCCTCCTCCCATTGGCGGAAGCGGGAGGAGAGGAACTCCGCCGCGTCCCGTGAGTTGACGAAGAAGAGGGTGCTTCGATGGGATTCGAAGAGGGATCGGGTTCGGACCAAGGCCGCGGCCTGCCGCCGGCCGATCGTCAGCCGCTCCGCCAGCGCCTCCTCCTCGGGCCCGATGGGCGGGAGTTCCACGGCGAGCTCCGTCTCCTTGGCGGACCGGACGTCCACGACCTCGACCTCCCGGTCGACGCCTCCCAGGAACCGGGCCACCCGCTCGGGACTCCCTACGGTCGCGGAAAGGCCCACCCGCTGGAACGCCCGGTCCGCCAGACGCTCCAGACGCTCCAGGGCGACCGCCAGCTGGGCCCCTCGCTCGTCCCCCGCGAGCTCGTGAATCTCGTCCACGACGACCCAACGGACATGCCGAAGGTGCTCCCGTAGCCGTCGTCCCGTGAACATGATCTGCAGGGTCTCGGGCGTGGTGATTAGGATCTCGGGCGGGGACCGGCTCTGGCGCGCCCGCTCTGCCTTGGAGGTGTCGCCGTGGCGCACTGCCACATCGAGGCCCAGATACTCCCCGAAGAACGCCATCCGTCGGAGCATGTCGCGATTCAGGGCTCGGAGGGGGGTAATGTAGAGGCAGCCAATCCGAGGCGGCCGGTGGGCCAGGAGGGCCTCCAGGATGGGGATCATCACGGCCTCGGTCTTTCCGATGCCCGTCGGGGCGATGAGGAGGACGTGCTTGCCCTCCCGGATGGCGGGAGCCGCCCGAACCTGCGGCTGGGTGAGCTCTCGGATCCCGAGCTCTTCCAGCGCCTCCTCGATGCGCGGGTCTGCGGCAAGGACCATCGTGCGCTTTTCGCTACGGGCTACCCCCTTTTTAACAGTAGCAAGGCTCATTATCACGGGCGAGTCCCTCCCCAGAGAGGGGAGCCGGAGCGGCGAACCTGCGGGCGTCGCGCCGCCTACGCCGGGAGCCCGAGGAGGTGCTTCTCTAGGAACTCGACCGTCGCCCGCCACGCGCTTAGCTCGTTCTTCCGCTTCGTAAAGCCGTGGCCCTCGTCCTCGTACACGATGTATTCCACGGGAAGCCCCTTCGCCTTCAGCCGCTCCACCATCTGGTCTGACTCCGCCTGTACGACACGGGGGTCGTGGGCTCCCTGTATGACGAGGAGGGCGGCGGTCACCTGGCTGACGTAGGTGATGGGCGAACGCTCCACCAGAAGGTCGTGGTCCTTCTCCGGATCCCCGAGCAGCCGATCCATGAAACGCTTCCAGTGCTCCGGCACGGTCTTCGCGAAGGTGATGAGGTTGCTGGGCCCCACGATGTCCACGGCAGCCCTCCAATAGGCGGGAAGGCGGGTCACCGCCGAGAGAGTCGCGAAACCTCCGAAGCTTCCTCCGAAGATCCCCAGCCGTTCTGGATCGACCCAGTCCAAGGATTGGAGGTACTGGGCAGCCGCCTCGATGTCCCGCAGCTCGCCCCCGCCCCAGTCACGGTGGATGAACTTCTGGTAGGTCTTCCCGTAGCCAGTGCTCCCCCGAATGTTCGGGGCGAGGACGCCAATGCCGTGGTTGGTCAGGACTTGGTAGAGGCCGGAGTAGATGTACACGGGCCGCTCTTGGTACTCCGGCCCGCCGTGAATGGAGAGGACGGCCGGGGCTCGCGCCTCCGCTGTGGCCCCGTGGGGGCGGAAGAGGAATGCGGGAATTTGGCGGCCGTCCAAGCTCTCGAAACGGACCAGGTCCGGCTCCACCATGTGCTCCTCAGGGATCCGGCCTATGAAGGGGTCAAAAAGGCGCAACAATCTGTCCGCCCGCCAGTCCAGGAGGTAGGGCGCGTTGGGCCGCCGTGGGGAGGACATGGCAAAACCGAGGTACCGGGCGTCAGGGCTGAAGGTGAGGAAGAGAAGCTGGCCCCCGGGAAGGCTCAGCCCATGAACCTTCCCCGTCTGCCGGTCCCGCACATACATCCGATTGTAGCCGTCCTCGTTCACCGTCCACGCCAGGAAACGTCCGTCGCGGGAGAGGTCCACGGCCTCGACGTCCCACGATGGCCGTTCGACCCATCGAAAGCCGTCCCCCTCCATGTCATAGTATGCCAAGCCCAGAAACTCGGAGCCCCGGTCCGAGAGCAGGAAGAAGCCTCGGCCGTCGGCAGTCCACGGCCCAGGAATGTGGAGTGCCTCCTCCTCCCACTGAGTGAGGTTCTCTTTCTTCCCCGTTGCGACGTCCAGGAGATGCACGTGGGCATCCGTGGTTGTACGGAACTCAAGGGCGGTCAGTCGGTCCCCCCCAGGACTCCAGAGGCCACCTGTAATGTACGCCCCTTCGCTGAACCGCTTCTTCGCCCCGGCCTTCAGGTCGTAAATCCAGAGATCCATGTCCCTCGGGTCCCGCTCGTTGGAGCTGAAGGCGAGTCGGGTGCCCTGGGGGTGAAAGGCCTCGATCCCCCACTCGTGCCGGACCTTCTCGTTCCGGGTTAGGGGCTTCGGCCAGCCTTCCAGCCCCTCCACGAGGTAAACCTGGAAGTTCTCCGTCCCCTGCCGGTCCGCGAAAAGGGCGACCTTTGAGCCGTCGCGGGACGCGAAGATCGAGCGGACGGAGCGTTCCTCGAAGGCCGTCAGCTGGACGGGCCACGCGTTCTCCGCAAGGGGTTGGGCCCAGAGGTTGTACTGACCGCTTATGTTCGTCGCGTACACGACGTGCTCGTTCCCCAGGAACTCGAGGTCGAAGAAACGGCGGATGGCGGCAAACCGACCGAAAGGGTAGCGGGGCCGTTTCCCTCTTTGGGGCGCCATGGTCTCCTCCCGGTTGCGAGGAGGAGCCCGCAGGGAAAATAGTTTCCTCAGCGCCCCGCGTTCCGTCGGGGCAGTGTCACGGCTCTTCGGTGATCGGGTGGGCGATGTGCAACGCGACGAGGCGGGCGATGACGAGGTAGAGCTGACCGAGGGCGGCTCGGGCGATGGCGAGGGATCGGGCGAGACGTGTGACGGGGACGACGTCGCCGTATCCCAGCGTGGTCATTGTGACGAAGCTACAGTAGACGACGATGGCGAATCCTTAGGGATCCGCATGGACCCGCCGCGGACGGTCACTTTGAGAGGGAAGGGGATGGGCCCGGCCGGATTTCCAAGGGGCCTTCCCTTTTGAACCAGCGACCACCTGGTTATGAGCCAGGCGCTCTGCCAGACTAAGCTACGGGCCCACCCGTCGTGGCAACGGGGTGAGCCATCTTAAAGATTCAGCGGCGGCCTGGGCCTAGCGAAGCGCCGCGGACCGGATTCGAACCGGTGGCCACTCGGTGTCTGCCGAGGTTAACAGCCGAGCGCTCTACCAGACTAAGCTACCGCGGCCTAGGCGACCCAAGCCTCGCAGGCCTCAAAAAGATTGTCTCGGGAGGGTCAGAGGGAGGCCTTCAGATCCTCCACTGTTTCAAGCATGTCGCGGAGAAGGGACTTCAGCTTCTGCCGGAATCCGGCCGCCGCGGGCGTGGTGCGGGCTCCCTCCTGGGTCGGCCGGATCAACCCCTCCTGCTCGAGGACGCGCAGGGTGTACCGCACCTTGTGCTGCGGGTAGCCCAGCAGGTCCGACAGCCGAATGATGCCGATGGGCTGATTCTCCTCCACCGCCCGAAGGAGGTTCACATGCCGCCGAAGAAGGTCGAGATCCTGTCGCACCCTGTCGGTTAACGCGCTCCGGTCCGCCAGCGTCCGCACCCCGAGCCTCCAAGGGCCAATCTCGGCATAAGTCGGACGTGTACAACGTAAACCTGTTAGTGTTACATTGTAGCGCGCAATCCGGCAACCCCTCGCAGAGACGGAGGCGGGCTAGGCCTCACCGGACCTCCACGCCATACGAGTGTTGCAGGCGACTCCCACCGCTGAGGGGCTGACCGCCACGAGGCCGATGGGCGTGTGGGCGGGAAACTGGCCGACGCCCTGTTCACACGCCCGTTGCGGGGCGGTCCCCGCCCGGATCTGGTCGTACACCTCCTTCGAAAGCACGCGCGAGAGGATCTCCTCGCCCACCCCCGTGGCCGTCACGGCGGCGGCCGGTCCCACGTAGATGCCCGCGCCCATCACGGGGGTGTCCCCAATCCGGCCGGGGAGCTGGACGGGGATGCCCCCGGTCGAGTTGGCGGCGGCCATGTATCCTGAGCTGTCCACCGCGACGACCCCGACGGTGTCGCCCGCCCGAGGAACCTTCCCTCCTCTCGGTGGGTCGGGCGACTCTCGCACTCTCTTCCTGACCCGTTCCAGCTCCCGTCGCGCGCGGGGGGTCACCACGTCGTACGCGGGAAAGCCTGCGTGGCGGGCGAACCGCACCGCCCCCTCGCCCGCGAGGAGGAGATGGGGGGTGCGCATCACCTCCCGAGCCACGAGAACCGGGTTTCTGACGCCCGTGATCGCGCCAACGGCCCCGCCCTCGCCCCGGGAATCCATGAGGGAGGCGTCCATCTCGGCCTCCCCCGCGAGGTTAAGTCGTGATCCCGTTCCGGCGTTCAGTCGCTCGTCATCCTCGAGAAGCACGACGGCCCGGATTACGGCCTCCAAGGCATCGCCCCCGGCACGCAGGACGCCGAGTCCCTCGGCCAGGGCCGCCTCGGCCGCATCCAAGAGGGCGTCGTCGGAATGGGCCCCGCAATGGACGACCAGAATCGCCATTCCGGTCCGGGGACCGTCTCGGCGCATAAAAGGCCCGACGGGTCCCGGCCGGACGGACGGACACTCCGAGGCCTTATGTTCGGGTGCCCGCATTCGTCCCGGGATGGAGTGGGAAGGAGGGTCCCTCCTGCGGCGCGCCATCCACATCGCCTCCCCGATCCTCCTGGGGTACTACCTGCTCCCCGATGACCTGTACGTCGGCCTCCCGAAGTTCCTCCTGGCGGCCGGGCTCTGGCTCGCCACCCTCGTCCTCGAGCTCCTCCGGCTCCTGAACCGCCTCGAGATCCTCGGCATTCGGGAGTACGAACGGGGTCAGATCTCCGCGTACTTCTGGGGGGGCACGGGGCTGTTCCTCGGCCTCGCCCTCTTCCCGCCGCCCTTCGTCGTCGTCGCCATGTTGGGCATGGCCTGGATTGACCCCCTCTGTGCCCTCACACGACGCGAGGGGGGCTACCCCTACGTGCCCCTCATCGCCTACCTGGTCCTCGCCAGCGTGGGCCTCGTCCTCCTGACGGACTTCGGCCTCCCCGGGGTCCTGACACTGGCCCTGGTCGCCGCCTTCGTGGCCGTCGCCGCAGAGTACCCTCGGCTCCGCTGGATCGATGATGACTTCGCCATGATCATGGCCCCCCTGATCGCCCTGACCGTCCTGGGGGCCCTAGTCTAGCACTTCGAGCTTGCCATAGCGGCCGGCACTGAGCTGCAGGTTGCCCTGCCACTCGGTGGCCCAACCGTTGGTGATGCGAATCTTGGAGTTCGGGTTCACCCGCTCGATGTCGTCGTTCCAGAGGGTGACCGTCACGGTGTCCCCGTCCTCGTCACGCCCGGTGGCGTCGCAGACCTGGCCTGTCGCGCCCTCCCGGCTCGTGTAGCTGCGGGGCTCCCCCTTTTCGACCACGGTCAGGTCGATGGAATCCACCTTGTTTCGGGGCCGCAGGTCCTTGATCTTCATGCCCGGCGGCGCCTAATGGGAGGCACGATTAAAAGCTTCGGGTGGGGGAAAAACCCTTATAACGGCCCCTCTCCATGCCAGCCCGAAGGGAAGGGATGCACCCATGGCCCTCCATCCGCGAAGCGGAAGCCTTGACCCGCACGCCGTCTCGGCCTACCTGACCCAGCGGACACCGAGCAGCGTGCTCTACGCCCTCAGCCTGCAGCAGCCCTTGACCCTGAAGGAACTTGAGGGGCACCCCCTCCGTCTCCAGTACCTGGAAATCCTCACGGGTCGGGCGGCCAAGCGCGCGAACCTGCGGAAGGTGGTCAGTCGGGGGGTCGACCTGGGCCTCCTCGTTCCGTCCACGGCCCGGCGGGAGTACTACTACTTTCTCAACTCCGATGTCGGCGTCCGAGCCCCCGCCCTGGTCGAGGACAATGGGCATCCCGAGATCACCCTGGACGAGGGCCCGGCCGTTCCGGACGGCGAGATCTCCCTGCCCCCCCGGAAGACCCTTGGGACGGGCCACCCCATCCCGCGATTCCGGGATCCGAGTGCCCCCCTCGCCTGGTTCCATTGGCTCTCCGACCCCAGACGACGCAAGATCCTCCAGGCCATCCAGGAGCGCGGCCCCCTCTCCCGTCGCGACCTCGCAGTAGCGAACGGCGAGCTGCCCGTGGAAACCGCCTGGGCCGGCCTCCGCTGCGGCGTCCTGCGCCTCCGGGGGGACGAGATGGACTTCCCCTTCGCCCGGACGCGCCTCCCGGGGGGGGCCGTCTGGACGGCGCGCCCGCCGTGCTTCTGGCTCACCCGCTCGTACGAGCCCCTGCGTTGCTTCCAGCGCTGGGAGGAGTACGTGGACGCCGGGGCCTCCCCCATGCAGGCCCTCCACGAGATGGTGGAGGATCGACGCAAGGTCCTCCCGCGACGCCGGAGACGCCACCTCTCCCTGAACGTCCTGTACGAGGCCTCGGCCACGATCCCCTCCCTGCGGGAGGTCGGTCCGGCGACGCTGCCCTCGGTGTGGGAGAACCGGCGGGGGTGGGTGTACCCCGTGGAAGGGGGCGCGCAACGCGCGGAGGCCGCCCTCGCCCTGAAGCAGGAGCTGGCCCTCGAGACCCTGCCCGACGGGGAGAACCTGACACCCGCGGCCCTGACACGCCTGGCGGAACGGCGCGTCGGGGCGTATCTGAAGCGGCGGGAGCAGGAGCTGTCGCGGCGGTACCGGCGAGGCCCGAAGCGGGGCTTCGGCCTGGGAGCGGACGCGATCCTGTCCCTCGCCTCCGAGGAATTGGAACGGGGCCGTATCCTCGAGGAGCGCAAGTATTTCGAGTCTTTCCTCGAAGCCCTCCGCGGCGAAGCCTAGCGCGTGGCCCCGAGCGGGCTGCCGAATCTTTTTATTCGCAGAGACGCTTATGTAGGTAGGTAAGGGATGAATCGGATCAAGGTCATCAACGAACCTTCGGACTTGGTCCCCATCCTCCGTTGCGTGGACACCCAGGTGAAGAAGGAGGTCTTCAAGAACCTCGCCCTCGACTGGCTCACCGCCCACGAGATCGAGGACCGGTACGGGAAGGAGGGGACAACGGCCCTGCGGCTTTTCGAGAAGATGCGCCTCGTGGAGACGAAGTGGCAGACGGGGGACGGGGACCCCGTCAAGGCCTACCATTCCTTCTACACCAGCCTTCACATCAGCGCCTCCTCCCCGGTTCATGAGATCAGCGACGTCCTCCAGGTGGCCGTGATGTCGGAGGGGGAGTACACCAAGATGGAGGACCGGATCTACGAGACCGTGGGGGAAGAGGGGAAGTTCGCCGGTGACCTGGCGGAGGAGCTGGCCATGAGCCAGGTCATGTTGAAGAGCATCATCAAGCGCTCCTTCCGCCTTGACTTCCGGGGCCATCGCATCGAACGGTTCGACCGCTGAGATCGCGAAGCCGATGCCCCGCCTTGTCGTCCTTCGCATAGGGCACCGCCTGGCTCGGGACCAGCGGATGACCACCCACGTGGCCCTGACCGCCCGGGCCTTCGGGGCGGACGAGGTATGGGTGGATCACGCGGATCGCGGGCTGGAGAAGCGGGTGGCCGACGTGGTTGCGCGCTTTGGCGGGTCCTTCGCCGTGCGAACGGGCGTGTCCCCGCGCGGAGCCCTCGGCGCCTGGCAGGGGTCCGTGGTCCATCTCACGATGTACGGGGAGCTTCTGGACGAGGTCCTGCCCAGCCTCCCACGGGACCAGGACCTCCTCGTCATCGTCGGCTCCGAGAAGGTCCCCGGGGACATCTTCGCGCGGGCGGGCTACAACGTCGCCGTGGGAAACCAGCCGCATTCCGAGGTCGCGGCCCTCGCCGTGTTCCTCGACCGCCTCCTGGAGGGGGAGGGGTTGCGCAGACGCTTCGCGGGAAGCCTCGAGATCCAGCCTTCGGCCCGAGGGAAGGCGATCAAGACCCGGGGTCCCGAAGATCCTCCAGGTTGACCCGGGCCTCCGTCTGGGGCAAATCCACGCGGTGTCGGGTCGTCTTGGGGGGGAAACGCCGCCCCGCCAGGACCGCCTCCACCACCTCCTGCTTGGTCACGTGGTCCAGGATGGCGTCGGGCCAGGTCTCCACGCGGACGGCCTCGTCGTCGTAATCAACTAGGAAGACGGGGACCCATCGGCAACCCAGTTCGAGCAGGGCGCCGTAGCGGTGGTGGCCGTCGAGAATGATGTAATGCTCCCGCTCGGCCAGGATGGGCTCCTTCACGAAACCGTCTTCCTCGATGGCCTTCCGCGTCGCCTCCAAGAGCTCCGGGAGGAACTCCTCGTGGGGCTTCAGGAGGCGGGCCTCGAGGAGGGTGAAGGTGACATCCAGGCTCCCACTTCCCCGGCCAGGCCGGGGTGAGGAACTGGCCCCCCGCTAAAAAGGGTGCGGTGGTCCCGCCGCCCTGTCCCCCTTCGGGAAGCACATATACGCCCGCCGCGGTGGGGGTCCGGATGCCGCTCTTCACGGGCCGTGGGGACGAGGGGGAGACGGATCTGCTGGGGAGTCGTGTCTCGAAGGACCACCACCGCATCGAGGTTCTGGGGACCCTGGACGAGCTCAATGCGGTCCTTGGGCTGGCCCTCACGGCCCTCCCCGCTGGCCCCGATGCGCGGTTGCTCGACGAGGTGCAGAACGATCTCTTCACGATGGGGGCGGAACTCGCCGTGGCGCCCGCAGGGGAATCCCCCCCGCTCGCGTCCCCGCTGGACTCCCGGCGGGTCCGGGTCCTCGAGACCGGGATCGCGCGACTCGAAGGGGAGATCGGGCCCCAGAAGGCCTTCGTCCTGCCCGGAGGGTCGCCGGCGGCTGCCCGGCTCCACCACGCCCGGGCCGTCGTGCGACGGGCAGAACGGCGGGCGGTGGCCCTGGCCTCACGGGAGGAGGTGAACCCGGAAATCCTGCGCTACCTGAACCGGCTGTCCTCCCTGTTGCACGCCATGGCCCTTGGGGCGAACCAAGAGGCGGGGGTCGAGGAGCGACGCCCGAGCTACTGAGGGACGAGCGGGGTCGCCCGGCCGGAGACCTTTCGGAGCTTGACCTTCTTGGGAAAGTACCGGAGGACCACGATATCTCCGACGCTCTGCGTCCAGCGATAGGGAACGCTCACGGCTTTCCCTCCGTCGACGAGGGTGGGGTTCGTCTCGCCGAGGAAGAGGCCATCCACCCGCCCCCGCTCGACGTCCACGATGAGGTTACTCACGGTGCCCAGGAGCACCCCGTTCTGGGTGTACACCTTGAGGCCAATGAACTCGGAGATTTCGCGCATCATCACCCATCCCTTCCGAGGAGGGTGGGCATGGAGAGCCCCCTTATATAAGGTTTCTCAGGGGCGGCGCGCGTGCCTCCGGCCGATCCCCGCGAGGAAAACCTCACGAGCCCGGGGGCCCCTCAGGGATCAGGTCCCGAAGGTAGTCCCGGTCCTCCCCGCCCACGGGACCCTCGAGCCACCAGGTCGCTCCGGCCTCGGCAAAGGCCGCGACCCAATCGGCATCCGCCTGGGCATCCTCGCGAAGGGTCGCACCCCCCACGGCGACTTCGAAGGGGGCCTGGGTCCGCCGGTGGCGGTTCACGAAGGCCGAGATTTCTCTCACGTCTCGAGGCGTGGGCGACCCGTACAGCTCTTCTCCTGTCCGCACCAGGGGAAACACGCCGTCCCAGTGGGCCGCCCGTCGAAGAGCATGCGGTCCCAGAGGAAGAAGCCGTCCCACCCCGCGGCCTCCGCGGTCCGCGCGAGGTCCGCCAGGAGCAGCGGGTCGAAGAACTACCCGAAGTTGGGGACGGTGAGACCGTATCGCATGCCGGACACCCGACAGGATCGTGCCTCTACCCGGCTCGCGGGAGGACGCCTCTCAGAGCAGGTGAGCTGCCACGTCCTCCAGCTGCCGCTCGCAGTACTTGCAGTGGAGCCGCAGGGGGTCCTTGGACCGCACGAGGAACTCCGACTCCAACGGCTCGTTCCCGTTCGTGATGCAGCTCGGATTCCCGCAGCGAAGAATCCCCCGGGCGACCTCGGGGATCTTGACCCGGTACTTCTCGGCCACCGCGTAATTGCGGATGATGTTGATCGTCGCCTCCGGGGCCAAGAGGGCGATCTTGTCCACCTCCCGGGGACTGAGCTCCCGATCCTCCACCTTCACGATGTCCTTCCACTTCGCCTTCCCGCTGGGAACGTGCATCACGGCGCTCACGGTGGAGCTGACCTCTTCCCCGATGCGGAGGACCCGCAGGACCTTCAGGGCCATCCCGCTCGGGATGTGGTCAATGACGGTCCCGTTCTTGATGGGGGTGACCCGCAGTTCCTTCATGCTACCCTCCCAGGATGAGGTTCAAGAGGGCCATCCGCAGGGGCACCCCGTTGAAGGCCTGCCGGAAGTAAAGGGCGTGAGGCGTTCGGTCCACCTCGGGGGCGATCTCCGTCACCCGGGGCAGGGGATGCATGACGACGAGGTTCTTCTTGGCGTCCCGGAGGACCCGGAGGTCGATGCGGTAGGACCCCGCCACCCGCTCGTACTCCTGGGCGTCGGGGAAGCGTTCCTTCTGGATGCGGGTCACGTAGAGGACGTCCGCCTCCTGAATGGCCTCCTTGAGGCTCTCCGTTTCCTGCGGCTTGCCTCCCAGCTCCTCCACCCGTTCGAGGATCTCCGGGGGCATGCGGAGCGTGGAGGGGGAGACCATGGTGAGGTCGGAGCCCAGGAGGGCCAGGGCGTAGGCGAGGGAGTGGACCGTCCGGCCGTACTTCAGGTCGCCCAGCAGGACCACGCGGTTCCCCTCTAGGGTCCCCTTCTCGTCCCAGATCGTGAACAGGTCCAGCAGGGTCTGGGTGGGATGCTGTCCCGCCCCGTCCCCCGCGTTGATGACCGGCTTGGTGGAGAACTCCGCGGCCAGGCGGGCGGCCCCCTCCTGGGGGTGCCGGAGGACGATGGCGTCGGCGTACGCCTCGACCATCTTCACCGTGTCGGCCAGGGTCTCCCCCTTGGTGACGGAGGAGCCCTCGACGAGCCCGAAGCCCAGCACCCCTCCCCCCAGGCGCTGCATCGCCGACTCGAAGGAGAGACGGGTACGCGTGCTCGCCTCGAAGAAGAGGGTGGCAAGGATCCGGCCCGCGAGGAGATCGAGGTTCTTCTCCCCCCGCGCGGCGGGAACCATGGCCTTGGCCTCACGGAGGATGTGGTAGATGGCGGGCTCCGAGAGGTCCGCGATGGAGATGAGGTCCTCTCCCTTCAGGTCCATCCGGGGACAACAAGAGCGGCGCCCCGCTAAAGTAGTTTGGGAGGAGCCCCGCCAGGGCCCGGGCTGGAGGAGTAGGGGGGTGGCAGGCCCATAAGGGGTGGGCCTGCCGTGGGTTGTGGAGGAGGGGTTATTTGGACTTCTCGGACTCGACGGCCTTCCAGTCGCCGCCAAAGTCCTGCGTGACACCCGAGGCGAGGTGGAATCGGACCCGGAGCTTCCCGTTCTCGAAGAAGATGTAGGCGTTCTTGAGCTGGGACATGTAGAGGCTGATGCGCTTGCCCTTCTGGGTGAGGGCGCGTTCCACGCAGCTGAGGAGCGCCGCCTTCTCTAGGGCGTGAATCCGGCGGTAGCAGGCGGCGATGGGAATGCCGTACTCCCGGCTCAGCTCGATGGCACTTCGGGGCTTCTTGTAGGTCGCCACCAAGATCTTGGCCGAATACTCGTCGGTGATGAGACGCGAAGCTTCCAACGGATCCATTCCCACTTGTCCTCCGTCCCTCCACCATCCCCTGGCCGGTCTATTTAAGCGATTTGCGCAAATTATTTGCTGTGATTACTGAGACCGACAACCGGAATTGATAGCAGCCCTAGGGAGGTTCCGAGATGGACGGATGCCGGATCCGTCCCCGGAGCCGCGTGCCGTCGACAAAAATCTCTACCCCCGGGAGGCGCGCGCCGAAGAGGAGCTTGCCCTGCCCGCGGGGGGATACGTAAACGCCCTCCACGTCGATGAGCTCGAGGAGGTGAAGCTCGCGGAGGAGGCGGTAGCACCGCGCGATGGGGATGCCCGTGACCTCGCTCAATTGCCGCCCTGTGCGAGCCTGGCCGAGGCTGGCCAACAGGAGCCGGCGGGTCTCGGGCATGGCGAGAATGCCAGGGTCGTTCATGGCGGGTACCTCTCAGTCTCCGTGGGGCTTGTTCCCGGCTCTGCCCTATTTAACATGCCGGTCCGTTCATCGGGCCTGAAAATCACCGCTCAGAATCGGGGTGGACAATCAAAATCGGAACTGAGAACGGAACGCTCCCAGATGACCGTCGGAGAACGCTTCGGCCGGTGTCCCTGTCCGAGCGGGGAGGGCGAGCACGGCTGTTGCCAATGAGGGGGCGAGTTGAGAAATACTTGTCCGAGCATCTCCTGGAGGCATGGCAGAAGACCCAATCGAGAAAACATTCGAAGGGGTGAAGAAGAAGCTCGGAGAGGCGAGCGTCAGAATCGAGGAGATAGGGAGCGGAGTGGCGACCCGCACCATCTCGGCGCTCAAGGCCGCCAACGAAAAGCTTAACCTCGAAGAGGCGAGCGTCAGAATCGAGGAGATAGGGAGGGGAGTGGCGGCCGACGCCGTCTCGGCACTCAAGGCCGCCAACGAAAAGCTTGAGGAGTTGGGAAAGAGTCTTAGAAAGATAGGCGTCTTCCGCCGCCGCTGAAAGATAGCGGTTTGTGACGAGGCGTGGCCGTTACCGTTTGACCAGAGAAGGCGGCAGAGGGCTAACCCCAGCCTTCCTTCTCCCCACGATGGTCGTGGAGGCCAATGACGTTGCCGAAGGGGTCCCACACGACGCCGTCCTGGGGCCCGTCCCGCTTCACCCGCACGCCCTGGGCTTCCAAGAAGTCGGCCGCCGCCTCGAAGTCGTCGACGTGGAAGACGTAGGGGGTCTGGTCCCCCTCGGGCCCGAGCGCGATGGGCGGGAGGGGCTCCTCCCCATACAGGGTCAAGGTGCCGCCCGCCGCTCGCACCTCGGTCCAGGCGGGGGTCACCTCTCCGACGACCTCGAATCCCAGGAGGTCGCGGTAGAAGCCCAGGGCTGCATCCATGTCCTCCACTCCGATGAGGATGTGGCCGATGTCGCGGAGCTGGGATTTCGTCATGGACGTGCCGATTGGACGTTTCTATATAAGAGCGTCTTCCCAGGCGGGAAGCGGTTACCCCCTCCGGCCAGGCCCGGGGGGTCCCAGTAAGCGTAAGCAACCTCAGGGAGAGAGCCCCGGTCGGCTGGCGGGCGAGGGCCTCGCGGAGGCCCGAGGCACTCCTGAAGAGGGGCCACGGTTGGCGACGAGGAGCCCTCGGGTGTAGTACTCCTCTATACTTACTTACTGGGGAGTAACTAACTCCCCTCACCTTCATTACTGGATTCACGTATCGCGGCCTCCACGATGGCCTTTTCCTCCTCGCTTAGCTCGTCACTGGGGGGGACTTCCTCCCCAGAATCGCTTACGATTACTGGGAGTTGAAGGTCCTCTTCAACCCTCTCGGGGCGGTCGTAACGTCGGCGATCCAACTCGCAGGGCTCCGTCCAACCGAACCTCTCGCGAAGACGTCGGAGGGTGGCGGGACTCTCCCGCCCCTCAACCCGCAAAGCCTCCCGCGCGGCGCAATGCCCCCACTTGTCCAGGGTCAGGTAGCGGCACATCCTCTTGCCGGTCTGGAAGGCACGGAGCTGGGGGCTGTCGTGGGCCTTGGGTCTGTTGGGGAGGAAGTGCTGGTCGATGGCCCGGTGCAACTGATTGGATTGAGTCCAGCCCGCGCCCCCGTCCTCCTTGGGCAGGTGGAAGTAGGGGTCCTGATCCAGGTCAGCCCACGCGACGATGAGGTTTCGCCGGACGAGGCGGAGGGCGTGGGCCCGGCACTCCAGCCAGTTCTCGTCGCCCCAATACTTGCGGTTCCACGAGACCCGTTTCTTGGCGAGGCTGAGGATCCCGTGCTTCTTGAGCACTCTCTCCACGGCATCCTCCAAGTCCTCGAGGCGGAGGACGACGAAGCCCTCGAGGGAGGTCTGGTCCTCAGCCAAGACAGCCCGCCTCCCGTCGGGGGCCTGCTACCCGGTCCCGTGGCGTTTCAAAAAAAGAAGAGAGCGGAGGAGGGCCGACGACCGGCGCCCATCGAGAGGCGAGCTGGCTCGTTATCAGAGTTGATTTTACGCGAACCTTTATGGCCCTGCTACGCCCTCGCACGCGAGCGGTTTGCGCCGAGGAGGGGGCGCCATAAAAATACCCGAGGCCCACAGAGTGGGGGGAGGTGACGAAAATATGAGAGTTACGAAAGTCGTGCTGGGCCTTGCCGGGTTCCTGCTGATGTCCCTCATCTTCGTGTCGTTCCAGGCAGCCGCTCATCCTGAACAGAGCCACCCTGGACTTGCAAACGGTCCCTGGGCCCCAGTCGGCAGCCACATCGCCGACCCAGAAAGTCCTGGACATGAAGGCTTTGTCAATGGTATTTCGGGCGAGAACAGCAATGCCGGTGAGGCAATAGGCAATAACCCGCTTTGCCCGCGCCACGAGCCCAAGCCACACACTGAGCCTTAGGAACACTGGGTGCCCAGTCCGGCCGATGAAGGGATGAGTTCGCGGTTCGTCACTCCTCTTTCTTGATTTTTGGACTGTATTAGCTAATGCTCTCTTGACAGCGCTCTTCCGCCACGCCCGTGCTAATTCCAAACAGTCCGTTCTCGAAAGAAAAAGGGGAAAGGGGCGGCGGTCAGAGCCGCCGCCGAATCGGGGAACGACGACGGTCAAAACCGGAACTGAGAACCGACGGCTTCCGACGCTTCCTCCGGATCCCCGGGCAGGACCACGCCCCACTTGCCCGTGCCCACTTCCAGACCCTGCCGTCCCCGCCGGACGTACCCGTCCACGACCTTGATCCTCCCCCCTTCCTGCGCGGTCCCCGACGTGACCAGCTCCACCTCCTCGTCCCGGAGGACGAGGCGGACGGTGCCCGAGGCATCGGAGACGTTGAGCTTCACGACCCGTCCCTCGCCCCCGTCCCGTCGCTCAAAGTCCTGGACCGGCCCCACCTGGTCCACCTGCACTCGGAGAAGGGCCTCTCCCCCTTCGTACAGGTCGGCCACCCGGCCAAAGGCGACCTCGTTCCGACCGAGGGCGTCGACCACGAGGAGCGCCGCGGCCTCCTCGTCTAGGAGACCCCCCCAAGCCTCCGCCTCCTCGCGGAGACGCTGCCCGAATGCCTCCCACGACAGGAGGTCCTTGACCCGTTCGTACAGTTCTCTGGGAGAGGGCGTTCTCCTCGCCGCCTGCGAGTTCGGGGGCGGCCCCGGTGCGGGGAACCGTTCCCCCGCCGACCTCGCCCCCTCCGCACGCACGAGGAGGCACGGACGGGTGCCCCTTAAGGCTTGAGGAGAAAGGATGCAGGGAGCCGGGTTGGGCAGCGGGTCGGATGCCTACTTCAGCCGGACGGTCTCCAGGTTGAAGGGGGCCCGCGTCTCCATCCCGAACTTCTTGTAGAGGGTCGATGCCAGATCCAGGCACTTGTGCTCTTCCCCGTGCCCGACGAGGACCCGCTCCGGCCGGGGCTCCATGCTCCCCACGTAGTTCAGCAGCTGCAGCCGGTCGGAGTGACCGGAGAAGCCGTCGATGGTCTCCACGTCCAACTTCACCTTCAGGGTCAGGGGCTTGCCCCGATCGTTGATTGTGATCTCGCGGCGCTCCCGCTGGATCCGCCGGGCCAGGGTGCCCTCCGCGTTGAAGCCGACGAAGATGAGGGCGTGTTTGGGGTTGTCCGCCCACGCCTTGAAGTACTCCATGATGGGCCCCCCGTTCATCATGCCGCTCGTGGCCAGGACGATGCACGGGTCGGGGTCATCCGTGATCTCGATGCGCTTGTCGACGCTGTCGACCCGCTCGAAGACCGTGGAGACGAAGGGGTTCTCCCCCGTCTGGAAAATCCGGGTCCGGAGCTGGTTGTTCAAGTACTCCGGATAGGCGGTGTGGATGGCCGTGGCCTCCCAGATCATGCCGTCCAGGTAGACGGGAACCTTGGGAATCTGCTTCTTCCGCATCATCTCCTCGAGGACCAGCATGACCTCCTGGCTACGGCCCACGGCGAAGACGGGGACGAGGACCTTCCCCCCACGCCCGAGGACGCGGGATCCGATCTCCCGGAGCTTGCGGGCGGCGTCGTGCCGGCTGGGCTGGGTGTCATGGTACCCGCCGTAGGTCGACTCCATGATGAGGGTCTCGAGGCGGGGGAACTTGTTCACGGCGGCATTGAAGAGCCACGTCTTCTCGAACTTGATGTCCCCGGTGACGGCGACGTTGTAGAGGCCGTCCCCGATGTGGAAGTGGGTCGTTGCGCTGCCCAGGATGTGGCCGGCGTTCTGCAGGGTGAGACGGATGTCGGGGGCGATGTCCGTGGTCTCCCCGTACTTCAGCGGAATCGTCCGCTTGACCGCCTCGCGGATCTGCGGGGACTCGTAGGGGGGCTTCTTGCCCTCCCCGAAGGCCACCTTGATGTAGTCAATCTGGAGCAGGGAGGCCAGGTCCCGCGTCGGCGCCGTGGTGTAGATGGGCCCGTCGTAGCCGTACTTGTAGAGGACGGGGGCCAGACCGCAGTGGTCTAGGTGGGCGTGGGTGAGGACCACCGCGTCCAGGGCCTCCAGGGGCATCGCCTCCGGGGCGTTGAGGTAGGGGCCGCCGTTGTTCTCGGAGCCCACGTCCACCCCGACGTCCACGAGAATCTTGCTCTCCCGGGTCATGACAAGCAGGGCGGACCGGCCGACTTGCCGGAACCCTCCGAGGCTCGTCACCCGGACGTATTGCTCTCCGGGGGCCATCGTCCGGGAGATGCGCCGGCCCTGTCGGCGGAGGAAGTCCAGCCGTTCGTCGTGGACCGATCGCAGGTATTGGCGAATCTCGTCCACCGTCTTCGAGGGAATCGGCGGGGCCCGGACCACCTTGGGCACCCATCCGATGCGCTTCTTGATCTCGTTCAGGAGCGCCCCCTGGCGGCCGATGACCAGGCCGGGGGCGAGGGCCTCGATGGTGACCTCCCCCGTCTCCTGCTCGAAGTGGACGTTCTGGATCTCCGCCTGATCCGGGATGAACTTCCGGATGGCCGCTTCCGCGTCCTCGACGGGAGAGAGGAGCGAGGGATCGGGGCGGATGGCCACGCGTCGGCGCAGCCCTTGGGCTAGCTGACGGACCAGGTCCTGGTTGTCCGCGAAGATGTCCATGCTTCGCGTGTAGATGACAACCACGGGACCCTCGAGGTCCACGCTGGTCAGTTCGACGTCCTTGGGGACGATCTTTCTGACGATATTCTCGGCTGCGCCGAGGGTTGCGTCCAACGACATGGGCTATGTGCACCCAGCTGCGTGAAAGGGGTTCACGTGAGGTTCATCTTTTTCGCGCGCTTCTCGATCTCCTCGTCGGAGACCTCATCGAAGCCCTCCCCGGTGATACGGACCACATTGATGCCGTCGCCCGAGGCAGCGTCCCGCTTCATGGCGGCCGTGATGGCCCGAATGGCGAGATCCGTGCCCTCGCTGGCGGTCATCCCTTCTCGATACTGGTCCTCCAACACCCCGTATACGTAGGGCGAGCCGGAACCGGTGGTGACGTAGTTGTCGGGAATCGAGCCCCCGGCCAGGTCGAGGGAGTAGACGTGGTTCCCCTTGCTGTCCACGCCCCCGATGACGAGTTGGACGAGGTAGGGAGCGAACCGCCGACCCGCCAGGATGTTGGCGGTCAGGGTCGCCGCCGCCTCCACGGGCATCGGGATCCCCCGCTTGAGGCGGTAGAGCTCCACCTCGGCCGTGATGTAGCGGGTCAGGGACTGCAGGTCCCCCACGAACCCGGCCGTCGTGATGGCCAGGTTGTCGTCGAGCTTGAAGACCTTGCGGGTCGTCTTATGGGCGATCAAGGTGCCCGCCGTCGCCCGCTTCTCCGCGGCCATGACCACGCCGTCCTTGCACACGAGTCCGAGGGTGGTCGTCCCGGACTGCAGCCCTACGTTAGTTTCCGGCATAGTACCCTCACCCAAAAGGGCCAAAAACTGCGTTTGAAGCTAGGATACGCCCGTATATAAGCGTTGTGGGGTCGGTTCGGGGAGGGAGAACGAAGCCTCAGAGGGCTTCCATCTGCTCTTCGATGAACGCCCGGACCGCGTCCACATGCCCCTTCACGCGGACCCGGGGGAAGACCTTCCGGACGACCCCTTCCTTGTCGATAACGAAGGTCGTCCTAACGATGCCCCAGTACTCCCGGCCGTACTGCTTCTTCAGCTGCCACACGCCGTACGCCTCGGAGACGGCGTGGTCCGCGTCGGCGAGGAGGGGGAAGGGGAGTTCGTACTTGGCGGCGAACTTGTCGTGGGAGGCGAGGTCGTCGTCGCTGACGCCCAGAACCTCCGTGTCGGTGCTCCGGAGCCTGACCAGGTTGTCCCGAAAGTCGCACGCCTGCTGCGTGCAGCCCGGGGTCGCGTCGCGGACGTAGAAGTAGAGGATGACGTTCCTGCCGCGGAGGTCTCGCAGGGAGACCTCGCCGCCCTCGGAGGAGGGGAGGGTGAAGTCGGGGGCGGGCTGGCCTTCCTCGGGGAGTTGACCGGCCATAGGATCCCCTCGACAGACGGGGCGGGGCTCTTCAACCTTTCCCGGCTGCGCCCCGGGTCAGGGGAAGAAGAAGGGAACGGCCCGGCTCTGGAAGAGAACCACCAGGAACCAGGAGATGAACAGGATGAGGGCGAAGGCCATGAACGCCTTCCGGGTCGAGTCGCTCAGATCCGTCCGCTGCACGCCGACCAAGAGGGCGAACATCAGGAGGAGGAACATCGCCACGTCCACGAGAATGGCCGACATACTGACCACGATACGCACGAAGTTCGTGTGGCCCTCGGCGGACGGGAACGATGCCGGGTCGACGAGCCCGAGAACCCGCAGGAGAACAGCGGCGCTGAGCAGCAGGACGCCGATGACGATGATACCCGCCCTGAGAACCGGTCCCTGAACGAGGCGGCCGCCGGGGACTTCCGGCTGGGCAGGCTCCTGAGGCGGGGGAGCCGGGGGCGTCGGGGGCGCGGGCGTGGTCTGCCCTTCCATAGCAATCACTAGCGCCGCCGACCTACTCGGCCAATATTTAAATATTGTGGGTTACGTAAATAGCCGTTCATGGCGGAAGTGGAGATTGTCACCCGCTGTCCAGAATGCAACAGTCCCCACCTCATCCGCGACTACGAGCGGGCGGAGGTGATCTGCGAGGATTGTGGGCTGGTGCTCGACGAGCAGCTCATCGACGAGGGTCCCGAATGGCGGGCCTTTGACTCGGAGCAGCGGGAGGCCCGGGAGAGGGCAGGTCCCCCTTCCACCATCATGAGCCACGACAAGGGCCTCTCCACCCAGATCGGATGGCGGAACAAGGACGCCTACGGCCGCACGATTCCCCACCGCTCCCGGGCCCAGATCTATCGGCTCCGGAAGTGGCAGCACCGGATCCGCACCTCCCGCTCGGGGGAGAGAAGCCTCGCCCAGGGACTGACCGAGATCAACACCATGGCCTCCAAGATGGGGCTGCCCCGGCACGTCCGGGAGAGCGCCGCCGTGCTGTACCGGAAGGCCTCCACGAAGAACCTCGTCCGAGGGCGGAGCATCGACGAGGTCGTCGCGGCCACCCTCTACGCCTCCTGCCGCCAGTGCGGCGTCCCCCGCACCCTGGACGAGATCGCGGATAAGTCCGCGGTGGAGCGGAAGAGCATCGGGCGGACCTATCGGACCCTCACCCGGGCCCTCGGGCTGAAGCTCCTGCCCCAGTCCCCCCGGGACTACATTCCCCGGTTCTGCAACAAGCTCGGCCTGGACATGGAGGTCCAGCGCAAGGCCCTGGAGATCCTCGACGCCGTGGAGCGGGAGGAGCTCGCCTCCGGCGTGGCCCCCTCCGGGGTCGCCGCGGCCACCATCTACATCGCCGCCATGCTCAACGGCCGCCCCTGCACGCAGAAGGACGTGGCGGAGGTCGCCGGGGTTACCGAGGTGACGATCCGCAATCGGTACAAGGCCATCTCGGAAGCCCTGGGATACGAGGTCCACCGCTAGGCCTTCGGTAAGGTTTTATCGGCCTCTCGACTTGCGACGTGAGGGTCCCATGGCCGAATCCATCAAGGTGGGCAACCTGGTCTACCTGGAGTACGACGGGTGGATCGAGACGCCCGGCGGTCCGCCGCAACTCTTCGACACGACCGACGAGGCGCGCGCCAAGGAGAACGACCTCTTCGAGGAGAAGCGGTCCTACGGCCCGTTGCCTGTCTTAGTGGGCGGAGGACGGCTGATGGAGGGACTGGAGGCGGCGATCCTCGACGCCAAGGTGGGGGAGGAGAAGGAGGTGGTCATCCCCCCGGACAAGGGCATGGGCGAGCGCGACCCGAAGCTCGTGGAGCTCTTCCCGCTGCGGGAGTTCCATCGTCAGGATATCGAGCCGAAGCCCGGGATGGAGGTGCGCATCCGCAATCGGACGGGAACGGTGCAGGCCGTCACGGCCGGCCGGGTGCGGGTGGACTTCAACAACCCCCTCGCGGGCCGGACCCTGCGGTACAAGTTCAATGTCCTGAAAAAAGTGAAGGCGGCCAAGGCGAAGGTCAAGGCCATCATCGAAATGGACTACGGCCCCTCCGACGACTTCCGGATCAAGGTGGAGAAGGGGAAGGCGGCCATCGTTCTCCCCGACACCGCCAAGGTCGACGAAGCCTGGTTCGTCAACAAGTTCCGGGTGGTGAGCGACCTGCGCGAGCACGCCGGCCTCAAGACCATCCAGTTCGTGGAGGAGTACACGACCCCGAAGGAGGAGGCTCCTACGGACGAGAAGGCCTCGAAGTCCTGAGACGTGCCTCGGCCATCTCCACCGCCACCGCCCGCGGGTTTCGCCCCTCGTCGAGGGCCGTCCGGACGACCTCGGTGGTGGCATCCACGATGCGGCGGATGACCTCCCGCATCAGGCCGTGGGATCGCCGCCAATTCCGAACGAGGAGGAGACCAAAGGTCGCGGCGAGGCCTCCATTGACGAGAAAGTCGGGGAGGACAACAACGCCCCGGCGGTAGAGCGCGGCCTCGATATCCTCGCGAATAGGAATGTTGGCCGCTTCCACGACCATCCTGGCCCTGGCCTGATCGAGGTTTGTGCGGTCGATGGCATCCGGGATGGAGGCGGGGACGAGAAGGTCCGCCTCCCATTCCATCCAAGCCTCCCGAGGGACCTCTTCGGTCCCGGGAGGGAGATGGGAGCGACTCATGAGGCCCGCCCGGCTCCCCGTCAATGCCTCCACCGCGAGGCCGTCCGGGTGCCGGAGGCACCCTTCCGCGTCGGCGAGGCAGATTATGCGAGCGCCCTGGCGGGACATCTCCTCCGCGACGACCCGGCCAACGCTCCCGTATCCTTGGATGGAAACCGTCGGACGGGCCACGGAGGCGTGCACCAGCCTCCATGCCGCGAAGGCGGCATGGGTTAAAGCGAGGCCGGTGCTCTCCTCGCCAAGCTCCCGGAGGAATCGGGCGTACCGGGGGCGAGGTGTCGGATGGAATCCCAGTCCGCAGAGTCGATCCGCCACCATTTCGTACGGGTCCTGTCCCAAGGCCCGGTAGAAGACCGAGATGTTCCGGGCATTCGTGCCCAGGTCGGGGCCCGTCACCACGCGATCCCGCATCACCTCCCGAGCCGCGAGGCCGAAGGCTCGGAGCGCAGCTTCCTTCTCAGTCCCTTCGACATCGCCTCGAATCCCCAGCTTGCAGCCTCCGAAGGGGAGGTCCAAGACCGCCCACTTGCGGGTCATGGTAACGGCCAGACGCTCGAGCTCCTCCGTCGTAACTTCGGGGGAAAACCGGAGGCCCCCGGCGGCGAGGCCGTGGACCCACCGATCCACGACCACGAAAGCCTCGAGGCCGTTCGCGTCGAAGGTCCAGCGGCGGACCGAAGCCATCAGGGGAGAAACGGATCCGCGCCTTATTACGCTGCCCGGCCCGGGCTTGGCAGCGTTTTATAGGGCCCTCGCCACTCAACACGGCTGGGACGCGTGGCCTAGTCTGGATATGGCACCGGCCTCCTAAGCCGGCGGTCGAGGGTTCGAATCCCTCCGCGTCCGCTACAGCTCATCCCGGGCCGGGGGGGGCCGAGGAGGGGCGCGTTCAAGTACCGAAGGGCCTCTGGAGGCGGGAGGTGAAGGGCCCTTGGATATAGCCAAGCTTGGATCGGGAATTGTTGTCATTGTTCTGGGCGCTCTAATGCTCGTAGACGGGATCCTTACTGGTGCAGGAGGAGCGGCGATCTTCTTCGGATCTACGAACTCCGCGTTTGTCGCCGTCGTAGGGATAGTCACACTGCTCCTGGGAGGTTCCCTACTCGCGGACGGGCGAAAAGGTTAATTCAGCTCCTTCGGACGGACGTCCAGGATCCACGGAACCCCTGGACGAACGTGTCTCCAGGAAGAAGCGATTTCACGCGTAAGGCCGCCGAACGCTTTCCGTCAAATAGAATTGGTGGACCCCTCCGCGTCCGTCTCGGTCGCACCCCTTATCGCTTCCCGGTTACCCGCACGGACATCGAGGACCTCCTAGCGGAGGGGCAAAGAAACAAGGTCACGAAGACGCTCCGGATCTCAAGACGATTCTGTATCGGCTGCTGAAGGAGTAGGGCGGTACGTAACCCTATTTGAGAGTCCCCACGATGAGGAGTACCCCGTGGCTCA
>JBHIDH010000002.1:0-74081 GCA_046759985.1 Thermoplasmata archaeon | reverse complement strand
CCGCTTAGTCCAATGCCGCCTAGAACAGAAGGGGGCTTACTGCCGTGACCTGGCCACCCTTCTTTTCGTCGCGGGGGGGGTTACAGGTCGTCCGCGGATCTCGCGGAGGCTACGGCCGTTCCGTGGCCCCCCGTGTCGGGAGTGTTCGTGATGGGAGGCCCCGTCAGCATCTCTCGGAGCTCGCTAGAATTCGTTGTAGAAGATCAATTGCCCCGCCTCCCCACCCTTCGCACCCTCATGGGGGAGGAAGTACGTCACGACCACGCAGTCCGCGCCGCTGGGCGACCGCAACAGAGTGAAGGTGGGGTTGGCGAACGCGGTGGAACCCGCGCGGGTCTTGATCTCCAGGGGCGTGAAGGCCTCCGTTGGGACGTCGTAGAGGAATACCCGCCACGAGCTCCAGTCCCTTGGGGCGAACTGGACCTCTTGGAGGCGGTACGCCCGTCCGCGGAACTCGCCACTGTCCCGGTCGCCGATGTTTCCTTGAGCTCCCCGCGACACCAGTTCCGCGTTGTACGCGGCCTCCTCTGTTGCGGTCCAGGTGGCGAAGTCTCGCAGCACGCCGGTTGCGACGCGATCCACGCCCAGGGCTCCTCTGAAGAAATGGAAACCCACGACGATTTCGGAATTGGCAATGCCCCCGTCCATGGTCGCCTCGTAAATGCTCGGGGTCCCTTCGAGAGAACTCAACGTCTGGGGCGCATCGAAGGTCCGCTGTGGAACGGCCCCGAGGAGGCTCTCGAGGTCGGGATAGTACTGAAACCGGAGGTGCGCCCCCTCCGACTCCTTCTCAAAGGCTACAAGGTAGCCGCCATCGGGAAGAGGGGCGATCGTCGGCTGGCTGGCCCTCGTCTCGAGGGTCCCTTGAAAGGTCCAGCGGAGCAAGTCGGTTGACGTCGCGAGACGCACACGGAATGTGCCCGCGATCGACGAATGGTAGACGCCCAGGTAGCCGCCTTCGGGATTCTCGATGATCTTAATCGTGTCCAACACCTGTCCCTGATCATCTCTTGCACCATACCGGAAGGCGGTGGCGCCGCTCACATCCTCGAGGATGGATCGGAAGGCGGCTCCCTGTTCCGGCTCGACCGAACCCTCACAGAGGAAGGTGTAGGCGAGGCAGTGTTCCGCGGTCCCCCCAACGATGGTGAGGAGGACCTCCACGTCAGGAATCCGCTCAGGTGGAATCGCCAACGGGTTCTCCCCGAGGACCACGAGGTCGGCCAGCTTCCCCACGGCGATGCTCCCCTTCACGTCCTCCTGAAAGGTCCCGTAGGCGGCGTCGATGGTGAGGAGGCGGAGTGCCTCCTCCACGGTGATCCTCTGATTGATCATCCAGGGAGGCGGGGGAATGCCTTGGTCGCCCAGGCGGGTGACCGCTTGGTGGATCGCGTGCAGGGCCGAACTGGTCGCGGGAATCCCATACGGGAAGTCGGTGCCGCCTATCGTAGGGACACCGGCCTCCAGCAGGTCATGCCACCGGGCGACCTGTCCCACGTCTTCCGGGAGGAGTTCCGTCTCCACGGCCTCGGCCCAGTTCGAGTGGAACCAGGTGAGCTGGATGGACGCTGTGATTCCCAGCCATCGCATCCGCTCCAGCTGGTCATCCCGGAGCAGAACCACATGTTCCGCCCGGTGGCGATAGAGCTCGTTCGACGCGCCCTGCAGGGCGTCCTCGTAGGCGTTCAGAATCAGGTCCAGGGATTCGTCGACGGTCGTGTGAGACGCGATCTGAAAGCCGGCCTCGTGTGCCTCGGCGACAAGCTCGCTCAGCTCGCTCTGCGAAAACAAGAGCTCCCCCCAGAGCCAACTGTCGACGAAGATCTTCACCCCGCCAATCCGCAGGTGGGAGCTGAACTCCTGACCCGGCTCATACTGCTGATACCAGGTTCCGAAACGCTCGTGCTGCCAGCTGAGCGGTAGGTAGGCGTTCACCCGAACGTGGAGTTCGCCGGCGGCATCAAGGGCTCGCAGCTCATCCAACCGATCCTGGTTGACAAAGAGCTCTGAGATGCTGGTCCAGCCGTTTTCCAGCGCCGTTTGGATCGCCTCCTCCGCAGTGGCAAGGCCCACCCGGTCCCGATCACCAATCCAGTGGGCGTGGGAGTCGATGAAGCCGGGGAGGAGGGTCCGCCCCGCGAGGTCGATAGTGAGCGTCTGATCGGTCCGGAGGGCGAGAACCTCGACGTCCGTCCCAACCGCCACAATCTGATTCCCCGCCACGGCGACGGCCTCTGCCTCGGGCCGGTCGGCCTCCATCGTCAGGACCGTGCCGTTGTACAAGATAAGATCCGGGGGGGTGCTCACGGGCGGAGAGGTCAGAGGAAGAACCACGAAGAGGGAGAAGAGGGAGAGGACGAGGACTACGGCGACGAGAAGTGCCAGTAGCAAGCGGCGTGTTGCAAAGCCTCGACTGCTTACCTCGTCTTTCATGGCCGCTCTGTTGTTTTCTCCCCAGTCCGGGTTCGGCGCGCGTTGCCATCTACGAGTAGAGGCGGGCCCTCTGCCTCGTTTCCTCCCCCGACAGGACCGCCAGAATGCCCCCCGCCTATATGTTCCTTGACATGAGGAAGCACGACGTACCAGCTGTCTCGGCTGGTTGCACTTCACGCACCGAATAACTGGAGTTCTGAGGGGTCCGACGGGGGAGTTGAGCAGAGGATGTATTGGCATGTGATGCTCCCTGAGAATCGCTCCTACAAATTCGCTTTCTCCCTTCCAGGGTAGTACCGCTTACGCATACCATCCCGACGGGAGGTCAGGAGCCTCTCCCTCTCCAGCACCGAGAGGTGGTAGTGAAGGGTCCCGGATCCGAGCCTACTCTTCCGAAGGATCTCACGGAAGTGGATTCCAGGTTGCGCATGCACAAGCCTTTGGACGAGTTTCCGGCTCTCCAGCTGCAGAACATCCCTGCCCCGAATACGGGAGTATGCCGCCAAGAGCAGGGGGCCGAGCCGAGAGGTGGCCAGCGTAAGTCCACCGGTGGTGAGGAGAATGATCGCCATCAGGAGGGGGACATACCCGAACCCGAAGAGGAGCTGGAACCCAAACTCACCGAAGGGCGGAACGCGAAAGAGGTTGAGGATGAGGAGGAAGAGCAGCGCCAGCCCGAAGAATGCGGCGACGGAGGCCAGGCCAGAGGCCAAGAGCCCCCACCAAGCTCGCCAGGATACGACTCCAGGGAACCCTTGCAGGGTCCGACCGGAGAGATAGAAGCCAAAGCCAAGGATTACGGCGAACCCCGCTACCGCAAAGGGGGCGATGATACTGGAAACGACGCCTGCCCCAAAGAGGACCGCCTGCAGGGCGAGAGCGATTCCAAGGCTCCAGAGGAACGGAAGCATGACAATCCTGAAGACCCGGTACTTCCTCTGGAGGAAGGGTCTGGGCTCCTCGAGTGGCCAGGTGGCCCCATGGAAGGCCTTCACGGCAACAAAGGCTGGAAGAACGAGGAACAGGGCCAAAAGGAGGCCGGTGGCGATGAACCAGTCCGCGGGGGGGAGGGGTTGGAACCCGTAGATGCGGTCCAGGGCGTGACCGAGCAGCGCGACAGCCCAAGAGGAGATCACGGCAAAGACGAAGAGGAGCTTTCCGAGAGGGAGGGCGGGATCCCCCTCCAACCACTTCTCCGCCGGGACCTCAGCCCGTCGGAGGATACCATAAAGATCACGGGCGAACAGGAGGGTGAGTCCCAACGCCAGGACGACACCCAGAGCCGCAAGGGGTGAGACCACAGATGAATTCCGGATACCCCAGACTCTTAGGGTGGGATGGGAAGTGGTCGCTGTGGAGGCAATGGCATCCCCTTGAGGGGACCAGGCGACCCTCCAGTCCAGAGGGCTATCGAGGGGGGTCGCTTGAAAGGCTTCTGTGGGAAAGACCAGGCGGCGTAGAATCGTTCCGTCCTCCGCGGAGAAGATGTAGAGACCGGAAGAGTGTGCCAGGGCAATGAGCGAGCCGTCGGGATTCCAGGAAAGCCGGGATCCGAAGGAGGGGCCAGCCATCGTGGTGGGCAGGACTTCGAGCTCAAGGCTTCCGTCACGGCCAAAGATTCGCAGTCCGAGCGGAGACAGCCCCGCCGCTACACGATCGCCCCCAGGCGGCCACTCGACCCGGGCTCCATAGTCCCCGTAGGACACGGAGGCGTCCCAGAGGAGCTCCCCCGTCTCGGCGCTGTATACCGCCGGGCCGCCTAGGGAGCCCACAGCGAGGAGTGACCCGTCGGGAGACCAGGAGGCGGATTCGCCGTGGGTTGAGGCATTGAAGTCGCGATAGATTGCGCGCCCACCAGCTTGATTCCAGGACCAGATGGCAAACTCGGCGACTGAGGTTGTGATGAGCTGGTCACCATCGGGCGACCAGGCAAGCGCCCCAATGGTCCGGTTGTGAGCCTTCCACGAATGCCAGAACCCGCCATACTTGCTCAGGATGGCCACCCAACCTGGTCTGTCGAGCCCCTTGTCTACGCCAACCGCGATCCATTCGCCGTCGGGTGACCACCGGACGGAATTGGTTATCCCGGGAACCGTCGAGCGGGACAGAGTTCGACCAGTCCACGAATCGATAATCGTCACCGGGTCCCCGCCGAGGGCCAACCTCCGACCTTCGGGAGACCAATCCAAGGAGCGCTCGGGGGTCCAGATCTTCCCGTAAAGGGGTTCTACCTTTTCGATGTCCACTCTTCGGATGGGGGTGGCTGCCGCGAGGCCGTGGGGATCCGTAACCGCAGCCTGGAGTCCCCAGCCAAGGAGGACGAGCATGACAAGGCTCAGAACGCCGAGTCCAACTCCGTTTCGCCAGAGCGGGGGAGGCTGACCCACGGAGGCTTGATGCTAGGGGGTTCACTTAACCAGTTTGGAACACTTTGGGATGCAGAATGCCTCCCATCGGAACCAGTAAGTAAGGTTCATCGGGGAGGGCCTGGATGCGAGCCAGACAAGCATAGAAGGGGGCACGGCCGTCACGAGATCGCCTGCGTTTGAAACGGCTTTGTCGGAACTCCTCGCCGCCTCCTTGAGACCTCGGATGTCCGAGGGCGACAAGGGTCAGCCTAAACCAAGAGTACCCCGGCCTCTGTCACGATCTCTTCCGGTCCCGTGCCCGTTATCATCGATGATACCCTTTGGGGGAGGTTCTTATCTCAACCTGACGCCGAGAAACCGTTGCCTCGCTCCGTTCCGACCTACGTCGGGGGCCTCGACGAACTCCTGACAGAAGGCATACCCGAAGGAAACGTCGTCCTGGTGACGGGGACGCCAGGAGCTCTGAAGACGTCCTTCGTCTACAGCATTCTGTACCACAACGCCCGCGAAGGCAGGAAGGGGCTCTTCATTTCCCTCGAGCAGGGATACCGCGAGCTGGCCTCCTCGATGGCCCGACTCGGCATGGACGACCTCGGCGATGACCGGCTCCTCGTCGTCGACGTCGGGAGGATAAGGCTTGAGCTGGAGGAAGGCGAGGTCAAGAAGGATTGGATGGAGATTCTCAGGAGAGTCATCCTAGAATCCGTGGATACCGCCGGGAGTAGCCTGCTGGCCATCGATTCGCTGGATGTCCTGTATGGCCTGGGCATGCTGGAGCACCCCCGTCGAGAACTCTTCCATTTCTTCAACTTCCTCCGGGAACGGCGTCTAACCACCTTTCTCATCTCTGAGCTACCGGTGGGCAGGCAGGCTCTATCCGTGCACGGGGAAGACTTTCTGGCAGACGGTGTGTTCCTGCTGAAGCACTTCGAGGTTGGCGAGACGGAGGTCCAACTACGCCTTCGCTGCGTCAAGATGAGAAGGACGGCCCATGAGACCGGGTATTACGCGCTGGGATTCGGAGACGGAGGGCTCTGTGTTACCCGAGTGATCGCGCGGAAGCAGGGGTATGATCTGTCTCGAGGCGGGTCCTGAGATGGTCCTCACCGGTCGTTCCCGGCCCCTCACACGATGAAGGGCCCTTTGTCCTAAGGCGTTCCAGACTGCTGTCGCTTTGTCTGGAAGAGCTCGATCCAGATGTCGTCAGGGTCCTTGACATACACCCAACGAGCGCCCTTGCTCTCGAGGGGCCCCATGACCCTCGGATAGCCCCTCTGGTCCAAGTACGCGAGGGCTGCATCCAAATCATTGACCTCGAAAGCGAGATGATCCAGCTCCTCCCCTTCCCTGTATTCCCCCGCCACCGGACTGTCCTCAGAGTACCAGTTGATCTCCAGGACGTTCTCTGAGTCCTCGCTCACGAGCTCCGCGAACTCACCCTTCGTCTCGGGGGCCTGGATGCGCTCTAGCAGCTCCATTCCAAGAACTTTCGTGTAGAATTCGAGGGACGTGTCAAGATTGCGGACTCGTATGCCAGTGTAGGTGAAGGTGAACTTCATGGGGCTCCCCAGCAGTCGAGAGGGCTCTGCCCCTTAACCTTTGCCGACAAGGAGGATTCAAGACCGCTCCGGGTCCACACCCGTCTGCGATTCGGCCGTGGCTCCGGGCACAGAGTGGGGCGTTTCGCCAGAGCGGGGGCTGCAGTCAGCAACACCCGCAAGCGACGATCATGGGGGAGGGCCCCGGAAGGAGCTGGGACAGGGTGGATGGGGGCTGCCGTCGCCGCGCCCGCGCCGGGCGCTGTGAAGACGAAGCGGTGAGACCATCGGGCAGACCACTCACCATCCCTCCTGCCTAGCACGAGACTGATGGGTTCATGACCGCTGGGTCCGCCAAACCCCTGTTTCACCATCGAGGTCCTCAGATCCAAAACTCGTTGCCGTCGAGGTCTTTCAGTATCGCATATGTGCCAAACCACTCTGCCGTGAGATCCTTCGCGAACTCCACTCCCTTCCCCTTGAGCTCCTGATATGTCCGTTTCTGGTCGTCGCAACGGAAGGCAATGCCTGTGTTGCCCCCGGGCTCATCGTCCTCCCACTCCGAACATCGTTCGCACAGGTGCAACATAAGCACGGATCCCGGAGGCTTTGCCGTCACCCAATGGCCCTGCTGGCTGGTCTCGAACCCGAGCTTCTTGCGATACCACTCCGCGGCCTTCTCGGCATCTCGCACCAACACGGCGACGGATACGATTTCTCGTATCATGGTTCCCTGTCACCCTCCAGCATCGGCTATCGAGGCGACGCATCTAAGGTCTTGCACGCGGTCCATCGCCCCCCTTACGGGAACGGCAACGGCGGCAAGAGTCGATAGCGCACGATGATGGTGACCAGCAGTATGAGGGCCACCCACGCAACCACAAGTAAGACGATCTGCAACTTGGTGAGTCGAAGGCTCTCAGCCATGCTCTGTGCCTCGACGTATTGGCGCCGTCGACGGCGAGCCCGAAGCCGTTGACCCGCGGGACACCGCGAACACCCTCACCCTACAAGGGGAACCCGACAGAAAAAACAGATGACCCGTGCTGAGAAGGCTCCAGGCCTCCAAGTACGCTCAGGAGTGGGGCGTGAGTTGGTCGGTCGGAATCGTCGGAGCCATGCGGAGGTCCTTCGGTGGGACGGGCTTCATCGCGCGGAGCGTAACCGCGGACGCGTCAACACCCTTCGTGCCGGTCAGCCATGGACGATCCTCCAGGACCTCGACGTCGTGGAAACCCGCCTCCAAGATTGTTGCCAGGTAGTCAGCGCGGACCATGGCATTGCCCACGCACCCACAGTCCTGGTCGACCCGCTTCAGAGGTCGCTCCTGGACGATATCGGAAACCACGAACCTGCCCCCAGGCCGTAGAACCTGGAAGGCCTCCCGGAAGACCGACGACTTGTCCGGACTCAAGTTAATCACACAGTTGCTCAGGACCACATCGACGGACGCGTCCTCGAGGGGGAGGTCCTCAATGACTGACTCGTGAAATTCCACGTTTGCCACGCCTTCCCGCTCAACAATCTCCCTGGCGCGCCTCACCATGGCGGGCGTCATGTCAATCCCAATGGCCCGGCCCTGAGGACCGACTTGGTGCGCGGCGAGGAAGACGTCGACGCCGGCCCCGCTTCCCAGGTCCGCCACCACTTCGCCTTCCTGAAGGCCGGCATGGCGGACGGGGTTCCCGCTCCCGAGGCCCAGGATCGACTCCGCGGGCACCACGGAGAGTTCCTCGGGAGCGTAGTTCGCGTCACAACACGCGCTCGCCTGCTCAGCGAGGGAATCGTACCGTGATCGAACGCGCCTCCATCTCCGCTTGTCCTCGCGTCTCATGTTACCTACTACGAATCTATAGTAGTCAACGCTAAGTACCTTCCCTTCCTTGCCCTACGTAGGTGAGGGAAGTCCAGGTCCGTGCGAACCTCCTTCTGGAGGAGGCCGCCCAGGGGGCCCGCGAGGAGATCGTGGCCTCCCTCCGGGAACTGGGCCTGAGCGGCTATGCCTCCAGAGTCCTCTACGCCCTGGCCCGCGTGTCGGAGGCCACCGCGGGAGACCTGGTGGTCCAGACTGCCATCCCCGACTCGAAGATCTACTACGCCCTCCGGGAACTGGTGGAGGCCGGGTTGGTCGAGGTCCAGGAGGGCAAGCCCAGGACCCACCGCATGTTGACCACCCAGGAGGTGGGGGCTCGTCTGGAGCAGCTGCTAACGTCGCGATACGAGCGGCAGCGGACCGCCGTTACCCGCTTGGCCTCGCTGCTCGAACCCCTGCGGTCCGGTACGCGATCGCCGACGATGGATCTGGCGTACGTCGTCAAGGGCGGCGCGAACGTCCTTGCCCGAGCCCGCTCCCTCGTCGCGTCCGCCAAGAGGGGGATCGTTCTCCTTGCCTCGGAGGAACCCTTCCTTCGAAAGTTGGAGCCAGACCTCGCGCGGGCAGCCAATCGCGGGGTGCAGGTCCGACTGGCCATCCCGGGCAACCTGGTCGACCGCGAGCTGGCGAAGCGGGCGGAGGTCCGTGCCATCGTGTGTGATTGTCGAATCCTCGTCGTGGACAGGCAGCAGATGTTGACCGTCAGCGACACGACCACCGGGGACACGTATGCCATCACGTCCACGGACGACACCCTCGTCCGCCTCGGGCTGGAATACTGGGAGAGCCCGCGCTGCTGCACGCCCTAAGGTCCGTCCATTGTAGCCCTCCTCCTGCGACGTCTGTGCCCGTTCGCTGGACGACCCCCGGCGTCCTTGTGACCCCCGTACTCGGTGAGACACGCCCTCGAGTCAGTCCTTAAATGGATGAGAAGACATTCATATATCCGACATCCTTCAGAGAGTGGAGGGACCGACACGGCGAGAAAACGTGGGATGAGGACGCACGACCTCGTGATCCTAGGCGGCGGATCGGGGGCCTTTTCCGCGGCCATCCGAGCATCCGAGTTGGGCATGACCGCGGCGATCATCGAGAGGGGGACGATAGGAGGGACGTGCGTGAATGTGGGCTGTGTGCCCAGCAAGCAGCTGCTGGTCACCGGGGAGTCCTATCGCAACGCGCTGGCGAATCCCTTCACGGCCTTGCACTGCGAGGGTGAAACCCTGGATTTCGCCAAGGCAATCGAACAGAAGGACAGGGTGGTTCAGGAGCTCCGGCACGAGAAGTACGAGGATGTGCTCGAGGACTTAGAGGGAGTCGACTACGTCCAGGGTAACGGGACCTTCGCCTCCGCGCATGAGGTCAAGGTGAACGGGGAGCACCTCCGAGGGCAGTCCCTCCTCATTGCCACCGGCTCCAGCCCGTGGGTGCCGGCCATTCCGGGCCTGGGGAGGACGGGCTATTGGACGAACGTGGAAGGCCTGAGCCCCGAACAACAGCCCGAGTCCCTCCTGGTCATCGGGGGACGCGCCCAAGCCCTCGAGTTCGCCCAGATGTATGCGATGTTGGGTACCAAGGTGACCCTGCTGCAACGGTCCGGAAGGATCATCCCCAGGGAGGAGCCCGAGGCCGCGGAAGCCCTCACGACAGCGTTGCAGGAGGACGGGGTTGAGATCGTGACGCAGGCACAGCCCATCGAGGTCCGGAAGGAGGACGGACAGAAGGTCGTGGCGACCAAGGTGGCCGGCAGGTCCCAGGAATTCCGGGGCGCGGAGATCCTCATGGCCACGGGGCGGCGGCCCAACACGGCCGAGTTGGGGCTGGAGAAGATCGGGGTCGAACTCGGGGACCGGGGAGAGGTCAAGGTCGACCGGGAGATGCGGACGAGCGTCCCCCACATCTACGCGGCGGGCGACGTGAGGGGCGGCGAGAACCTAGAGACGACCGCCGCGAAGGAGGGCTACATCGCGGCGGAGAACGCGCTGGCCGGGGGGCATCGCAAGATGGATCCCCCGGAGAAGGTGCCGCGAGCCATTTTCACGAACCCCCAGTTCGCGGCCGTCGGGTACACCGAGGAGGAGTTCAGTGCCTTGAGGGGGGTGTGTGCCTGCCGGACCCTCCCGTTGGACCTGGTCGCCAAGGCCCGCGTGGTCGGCGACACGCGTGGGATGATCAAGATGGGCATCGATCCCGAAAGCCGGGTGATCGTGGGGGTCCAGATCGTGGCCGCCCAGGCGGCGGAACTGATCCATGAGGCCGCACTGGCCGTCAAACACGAGCTCACCATCGACGACATCATCGACATGGTGCACGTGTTTCCCACCTACAGCGAGATGCTGAAACTCGTCGCCCTGTCCTACTACCGGGACGTATCGAAACTGAGTTGCTGCACGCAGTGAAGTCCCTTGCGCCTCGGGAAGACACCGTCGCGAACCGGACGCGGAGGAGGATAGGCCTTAAGGCTCGCCCGGATGGAGCCGGTTAGAGAGTGGGAGAAGAATCCGTATGGCAGAGAACCAAGTCTTGGACGTGACGGCACAGACCTGGGATCACGAAATCTTGGAATCGGCTGTGCCGGTGGCGGTTGATTTCTGGCACGACGGTTGCTCCTGGTGCAGGCGCCTCGAGCCCGTGTATCAGGAGTTGGCGCGAACGTATTCAGGCCGGGTGAGGTTTGCCAGGCTCCACGTCCTGAGGGAGCGGGAGGTGGCGGATCGATTCGGCATTCTGGGCACGCCTACGATCAAGTTCTTCTGCCGGGGGCAGGAGGTCTACGAGATCGTCGGCTACCGGCCCCTCCCGGCCTTGAAGGAGGAACTGGAGACGGTGTTGGCGGTCTCTCAGGAGTGCCTCGATTCCACGACCCCGTTCTCGAGAGACACGGCCTAGCCCTCCACCGATCCTGCCGCGGGCAAGGCCGGGAGGGCGCGGGGAACTGCCTCGCGGCCGGCTACGTCTCCACTTCCCGACAGGCGAGGATGTCCGCCATGACTTTCGCGACGTGCTCGTCGATGAGCTCCAGGATCTGCCTAACCCGTTCCTGGCCATTCAGCCGGTAGTAAACCTTCTTCCCCTCTCGCTTGGTCGAGACCAGGCCGCAGTTCCGGAGGCATGTCAGGTGGTGGGACACGTTGCTCTGCTCCTTCCCGGTCCTCTCGCACACCTCGGTCACGTTGAGTTCCTTCTCCCTCTGAAGCCAGCGCAGGATGTCGAGGCGCGTCTCGTCACCCAGCGCCTTGATCAGGGTCACCCGTGCCTTGTTGAAATCGCCGGCCAGCACGTTCTTGCCCTCCGGAAACATGGATTCATGAGCGGGCGTCTATATAAGGCCTCAGGACCGCGCCCGGGAGTCCGAGTGTCTCCCTCCGGCAGACCCGAGGGCGCGGGAGGGGATGTCACCAGCCACGAAGATCCTCGTGTTCGGCCCGATCGGTCCCACTCGTCCACCCCAGGCGACTCCCAAAGGCCCGGCCGAGGGGGTCGTTACTCGGCATGGACAACCCGGTCTGCCCACTTCACCAAGGGGCGAATCGCCTCGACGAGCTCCCTCCCTTCGGGGGTGAGGGAGTACTCGACCCGGGGCGGCACTTCGGCGAAGCTTTGACGACGGATGAAACCGGCTGCCTCCATCTCCTTCAACCTGGCTGAAAGCGTCTTGGGACTGATGCGCCCGAGCTTCGCCTCCAACTCGTGGAACCGGAGCCGTCCGAAATTGCCCAGCGTACCGAGAATCAGGAGGGTCCAGCTCCGACCCACCGAATCCATCACGCGCTGGAGGATGTGGGGGCACAGATCCCCCGCTTCCTTCACCAAGGGGCACGTGGTGAGGGTTCCGGCGCTTCCCGAGGGGGAAGTTCCTTCCATGCTATCCACTGTATACTACTAGTACTTCCCGATATATAGTATGGTCGATGAGGCGCAAACCGCAACGCCACGATCCTCCGACAGGGGGCGGGGCCGGGGGATCTGAGGAACCTCGGCGCCTCCGCATCCGCATCGCCTACATGCACTGCAAGGGGTGTGCCGCGACCGTCGAAAGCTCGTTGCGGCGGGTGCCTGGGGTGCTCGACGTCTCGGTCGACTTCCCCAAGGAGGAGGGCCGTATTCTCTACGACGCTACGACCACGGACCCCGACACGATCCTTGGGGATCCAATCTTCAAGGAACCCTCCCCCTTCGAAGCCGAGGTCCGCCACGACCCGGAGGCCTGAATGGTCGAGGAGACATCGGCGCTGTCCAGAATGCGCCTCCGAATCGGCCTCCTGGGTTCTCTCTTCTCCATTGCCCTCGTCATCTTCTTGGGCTACCTCACCTTCGTCTTCTACGTCGCGATCTTCGTCCCCGATACGGGCACCTTCAGCCTCCTGGCCTTCGCCGTCGTCGCTGGGGTGGCCACCTTCTTCAATCCATGCGCCTTTCCCCTCCTGCCTGGGTACCTCGCCCACGAGGTCAAGGTCAATCCGGAGCGTGGCCGGCAGGAGGTTGGTCCGCTGCTGTACGGCGGATCGGTCGCGGCCCTGGGGGTCACCACGTTCAACCTTCTCCTCGGCGGGTTCCTAGCGGTCCTAGGGGTGGCCTTCCTCGGTTCACTGGCCCTGGCCAGTCCCGAGCCGAACGTGGGGGTTCGGGTCTTTCGGGGGGTCGTGGGCCTCCTCCTCATCGCCCTGGGCGTGTCCCACGCGACGGGTCGAGGGCTCAGCTTTGCCTTCCTCGAGCGCCTCGGTCACCGATTCCGATCTTTCGAGAGTCCCAGTCCGACTCGGCAGCTATACGTGTACGGCCTCGGGTACAATGCCGTCGGCATCGGATGCGGTGGCCCCATCCTGGCGGGGCTCGCCGTCTTCGCCTTCGCCTTCGGCGGATCTGGGGCCACCCTCGTCGCCTTCCTCGTCTTCTCCCTGACGATGGCGAGCCTGATGATCGGCGTCTCGGTCCTCCCTGCCCTGGTGCCGAGGACCTCGCTGCGGGGCCTAAGCCGATCGACCCGAGGCATTCAGCGGGTCGCGGGGACGGTGCAGGCCTTCATCGGCCTTTTCCTCCTGTTCTCGTCCGTGTACACGTCTCTGTTCGTCCAGACGTTCTTCCCGGCGTAGATCCTCCGTCACGGACATCCCCCGCGCTTGACCACGCGCCTTGCTCGTCGGAGCTGTTCGCTATCTCCCACGAAGGAGGGCCACCCCCACCCCCAAGAACCAAACATTGAACACGAGGTCGAAGAGCAGGATGAAATCAAGACCGGGGACGACCTCGGCCACCGCCACGCCCAGGTGGACGATTCCGGTCCCGAGTCCCAGGTAACCGAGCCACCTCGGAAAGCCGCTTTTCAACATCGCCCATCCGAAGAGGAGAACGGCGATTCCGAAGCTCACCTCGAAGGCCGCGAAGGCGCTCTGGGCCGACCAGCGGATTGCCTCCGCTGTGGCCACCACGGCGGTCTCCTCAATCGTCGAACCCGCGGCCACAAGACGATCGCTCAGGGGGAGCAAGCCCATGTAGAGGAGGACTCCGACCTCAATGAGGAAGGTCCCCGCGCCCCAGAGCAAGGCGCCCAGGACGACGGGCGCTTTCTTGAAGCGCAAGAAGATGGCGAGGAGGAGGGGGAGGATGGCGAAACCGGCCACGAGGAACGGGACGAGGAAGGCCGCAAAGCTGAGTTTGTTCGCGTGGACCAGGAGAAGGAGGTCCCTCGGATCCATCAGCAGCGAGAAGCCCGAGGGAATCAAGGGAAGAGCCAGGAGGATTGCGATCCATGGCAGGACCGCGACGAGAAGAGCGGAAGCACCACCGAGCCTGATGAGGGACCGTTCAAAGGAGTCGGGGCCCCTCTCCTCCGTTTTCATGACAAGGCCTCTGGGATTTTTCCCCCGGCGTCACGGCGGCTATGGCGACTCCGGTGGTCACGGCACGTCGACAACTACCCAGCAATCAGCTTGAAAACGGGTGGCCACAGGAGGAACGTGGCGACGACGACTCCCACCAGGAAGACGATGAACCACAATTGCAGGTTCAGGTCTCGCTTTCGGAGCAAGAAGTGGATGGGAGCCCAGGACCCCAGCCAGGAGAGGAACATGAAGGTCTCCTTCCCCGAATAGGGGCCAATGCCCTCGGCGTTGGGAATCCAGCTCTTGCCCAATGCCAGGACCTGTGCCTTGAATTCGGAACTTACCTCGGTCCCCAGGTTTACGAAGGCGAATACCAGAAGGCCGATCATGGCGCCCAGGAGAGCGGCGACCACGGCCCCGTTTGTCCCCCCAGCCTCCCTCACAGGTTCGGCAACCTCTTCCATCCTACACGCTCCTTAGCTTTGTAATGGCGGCACCAAGACCGAAGGATATGACAAGGTACACCCAGAGCAAAGCGAGAAGAGCCGCCACAATAGCCCTAAGGCGGGGGTCTCCCAGAATCCTCTTGTCCTGGCTCCACAGCAGGTAGGCAGCCACAACGGCTATGGGGATCGTGAATATCGCCATGAACTCCTTGAACTCAAAGAAGATCCGGTGGATGGCGGGATTCGTCTCTAGGAAGTACTCTCGCGGCCCTCCGGGGGAGCGGAAGGCGATGTAGATCCAATTTCCGAAGAAGACCGTAACGGCGGCCAGGAACGAGTTGAACACACTGAGGACCTTGAGATCCTCAAACGCCTTGATCTCGCCGATGAGAAGCCTCCATCCCAGGTAGAGCGTAATGGTCGCCGAGAGCAGGAAGATAAAGGCGGCAATCCCGTGAAAGGCCGCCAAAAGCTTGAACGCCCCCTCGCCCACAAGAAGGCTTACTGGGGAGGTCGCGACGGCGGTAAAACCGATGACAGCGATTGCACCGGTGACGATTATGAAGATCGTTACGGCCGAAGGCTCCAGCGATCGGATCCTCCCCGCGCGAGGCGCCCTTACGCGAGCCATCGACCCCCGTATCTGACTAGGGTCCTTTAAGATTTGGCAGGGTCTTGAGCCTAATGCCTTGGCCCTCGAAGATCGTATCCACGATCTCCTGCCTCAACCTAGGTTGGACTTGGCTTCCGGCCGGCACGTGGTCCCTACCCCTCCAGCGGGTCTCTGTGAGAGGAATTCCATCCGGAGGCAGACGCCCATCGTTGTGCCAGCCATGTGACCAGGCCTCATTCGCGCCCTGGTCTGTCTACACCGGCACAGGGAATGCACCGTCGGACGGCAGACGTGACACCTTGTCCAGACCACGCATGGCGCCCCATTCGGCCCCCGGCTCAGGTTGAAGACACGGGGCTCTCTGTCTGACGTGAACGAGCACGGCTGACCCGGAGGCCGTCTAGGCACGATGCGACTCGGTTCGACCTCCGTGAAGTGGTATTCGCCAAGAATACCGTGTCAACCTGCCCCATAGGAACAATTAAGAGCGACAACAGAAATCGAACGGACTGAGGAGACGCGCGGTGACCCCCAATCTAGAGAGAGGGCGTGGTGACCTGGGAGAGGTCCTGGCCCGGGGACGCGTGCTGGCTCTCATCGTCGCCGCGGGGTCCATCGCTCTGGTCGGCCTTCTCCTGCTCCTCCCCCTCACCATGGAGCACGCCTTCGAAGGTGCTCAACTCCTTCTCTGGGGCAGCCTCCTCCTGATCGTCACGCTCATCATCGGCATCTCCCTGGTCTACGCGTACATTTCGAAGTACGTCGGCGAATCGAAGGCCACGGATTCCCGGGTTTCCCGTGGAGATTCGCCCGGAACCGACAGCCAGGTGGAAATCACCTTGGAGCTCCTACCCGTCGATGAGAGGTCCGTATACCGGCGTCTCCTCGATGAGGGCGGGCAGGTTCTTCAGAAGGACCTCCGCCAGATGGTGTCCTTCTCAGGTCCCAAGATCTCCAGGGTGTTGGACCGCTTGGAGGGCAAGGGTCTGGTGGTTCGGGAGAGGCATGGGATGACCAATCGCGTCCGCCTGACGGAAAGGCCGCGTTGAACCGGCGCCGCGGCCTTCGAGGCCCTGGATTGAAAAGGATTGCCGATTCGTGAAAGCGCTTTCGACCTTTTTCAGGGATCCATCATAGGCTCTTTCATCCCTAGGAGGGTCGAGGAACAAAGCCTCAGGAGATGGACCGAAGGATGAGAAAGCAATTCGATGGAACCGAGGACCCCGTCAAGATTCTCGACCGACGCCTCAGCTCGGGGGAAATCGATCGCGCGGATTACGAAACTCTCAAGCGGCGCGTCCTCGCGGAGCCCTCAGCAAGGTCGAGAAGGCCCGGCCGGACCTTCACCGCGTCCTGGCTGACCATCCTCATTGTCGTGGGCGTCGTCTCGGCCGTCGCCGTCGCATCGATGGCGCTGACCTACGGTCCGTGGAGGGCAACCCCCGAGGGGACCACAGCTCAGGGCGACGGATTGCCTTGGGGGGGATGCTGCTCGTGGGGCGGTCCAGGGGGAGGCATGGGCCCGGGGATGGGCGGAGGAGCCTACGACGTCACCCTCATGGACTACGCCTTCTGGCCCGGGGAGGTCACGGTGTCCGTTGGCGCCACGGTGACCTGGGTGAACATGGACCACGTGATGCACACCGTATCCTTCGGCGGTCATGGGGAGGGTCCTTCGGACGGACTCAGTATCGACTCTGGACCCATGTACCATATGGATGCCTGGTCCACCACGTTTGTCGAGCCGGGCACCTACGAATACCATTGCGACCCCCATCCGTACATGACGGGGAGCGTCATCGTGGAGGGGTAGGATGAGCCGCCCGAGTGAGGCCGGTGAGGCGGCCCGCATCCTTGTCTGGGTGTTGGTGGCCCTCATCCTGGCTTTGGCCGTCCTGGGTGTCATCATGTCTTTCGCCATGGGCTGGACGGGCTTTGGGATGATGGGCATGGGCTTTGGATCGATGGGGTTTGTTATGGCCATCCCGGCCATTGTCCTCGTTCTCATCCTCCTGGTGGTGCTGGGGGCCTTTGACAGGACCTATGAGGCCCAGAGCGCGGCCCTGGAGGTCCTCCAGCTGCGCCTCGCGAGGGGAGAGATCTCGCTAGAAGAGTACGAGACGCTCAGGACGAAACTCCTGAGATGAAACGGAAGGTGGAGGAGAATGAGAGTAATCTGCAATGACTGTGGCAGGTCCGTTGCATTTGGTTCGGGGCGATTCCTGTACCGGATTCAAGACCTTCATTCGGTTGGCGAACGTCGGGCCCTGGGGAAGCCCTTCCCCGGGGGGGACTACCTCTGCATGGATTGCGCCCTCGCCCCGTCCCGCCAGGTCCTGGCTCAACGGACCCAGGCGAGACGGCAGACACCCACTCCCGTTTGAGAGCCGACCGCGACGGAGGGCAGGGAGGATACCCCCTTCCGCAGGAGGGCCGACGGGATGCCGGAAACGGGGTCATTCATCGGCGAAGTCTATGTCTTCCGCTCCCTCCGCGGAGCAGGACGTCTCGACCTGCAGGGTGGAGAAGTAGAACCCGAACCGAGTCCGGATCGCCTCCCGGGCCTCATCCAGCACCCCCTCGTGGTCCGCAGCCTCATCGATGCGGATGTGGGCCGAGAACAGGTTCTTGCCCGAGGTCAGGGCCCAGGCGTGGATATGATGAACGTCCTTGACGCCTTCGATGCGCTGGAGCTCTTCGCGCACCCTTGTGATGTCGACGTCGGAGGGCACCGTTTCCATGAGGACCCGCGTGGATTCGCGGATGATCCCCACGGACGCCCAGACGAGGACCGCGCCGAATCCGATGCCGAGAATGGGATCGATCTGGAGAAATCCTGTGAAGAAGATGACCACCGCCGCGACGATGATGAGGAGGCTGCCGACGAAGGTCTGCACTACGTGCCAGTAGGCACCCCTCATGTTGAGGCTCTCCTTCTGCCCGCGATATAGCAATCCCAGCGAGATGAACTCCGTCACGAGACCACCGACGGCCGCGACGATCATGAGAGTCGAGTCAACCTTCACGGGCTCCAGGAGGCGTAGGAGGCCCATGTAGAAGACGAGGATGGCCATCCCCAGGAGAAAGATGCCATTGAAGAGGGCCCCCATGATTTCGGCCCGGATCGATCCGAAGGTGCGATAACGATCGGCCCGCCGCAAGGCAATCCGGCCTGCCACCAGGGCCAAGAGCACGCCCCCCACCGCGGAGGATGTGTGGAAGGCGTCGGAAATGACAACCACCGAGCCACTGAGAATGCCGAGGGCCAGTTCGATGACCAGGTAGGTCCCTGTGAGCCAGGCACTGACCTTGAGCGCCCGCTCGTTGCTCTGGTGCATGCCAGCCATGTTGTGGCCCTTCACGTGCCTCACCATCTCCCGGAAAACGATTGCCACCGGCGTACGGTCGAACCGCCCGCGGTCATCCTCGTGGGAACTGGCATCCTTGACCCGTCCTTGTGCCTTGGAAGCGTCGACACCCTGCAGGTGGCGGTCACCTGTCGTTGTTCACTGGATCCTGCGGGGCATCGACGTGCACGCCTTATTCCTTCGCTCTCTGCGCCTCGCCCTCGAAGGCCCCCTCATCCTGATTCGGGCGGTCGATATGTAGACCAGGTTCATCCATGGTCGTCTCTCAATCCCTACCGGAGGGAGGGGAGGGGGCTCGCGGCCGTCACCTAGCCCTCGACCGCACTACGTCCTTTCAGCGGCCCCTCCTTCGGAGCCATAGGAACAAGACCACGGCGGCCACCGCGGCTATGGTTGCCGGAATCGCCAGGAGCAGGAGGATCCCGAGGGGCCCCGTTGGACTGAGGAGGTTCGTATCCACCGTGAAATCGACGGCCACGGAGACGGCGTTTCCGGCGCGGTCGACGGCTACGACGGTAATCGCGTGGGCGCCGTCTCCGACGCCCGAGAAGGTATGGCCAGTTGCACTGCCCGACAAGGTCACGACGGCCCCCCCATCGAGACGTACCTCGTAGCGATCGATGCCCGCAGTCGCATCCTCCGCCTGCCAAGTGACCTCCGCCTCACTGGATGGCACGACGCTATCCGGAACAGGAGAGGTGATGGAGATTGTGGGCGGAACCGTGTCGACCGTCAAACTGAGTAGGACCACGCGGGCATTGCCCGCTCGGTCCACGGCCGTCACGTTGATCGTGTGCGATCCGTCAGGGACGTCGCCGAAAGTATGGCTGCCCGCGGTACCCACGAGCATCTGGGGGGTTCCCCCGTCCAGCGTCACCTCAAAGTGGTCGATGCCCGAGCCGGCGTCGCTGGCCGTCCACGCGACCCGTATGTCCCGCGTGGCGAGGAAGGAGCCGTCCCCGGGGGAGTCAATGGACAGGGAGGGCGGTCCCGTGTCCACGGTGAAGTCAACAACGACGGCCTGGGAGTTTCCCGCATTGTCGAAGGCGGTCACCGTGACGGAGTGGGGGCCGTCAGCGACCCCTGTGATGGTATGACTCGACGTCGGGGACGGCAGGACCACAGGCGTGCCCCCGTCGAGGGCGACCTCGAAACGATCGATTCCCGACCGAGCATCGGTGGCGGACCACAGAACCGTGACGTCGCCTGTCGCCAGGAAGGCGCCGCCGGTCGGGAGGTCGATGGTAAGGGTAGGGGGCGTGACGTCGGCCAGGATGAGGTCGCCGTACGCCCACAGGGGTAGCGCTCCTGCCGCGAAGCTCGGCCAGGCGGAGAAGCCTAGGCCAAACGCCCTGCTTGTGTCGCGGACCCCAGGAAGAAGATGGCTCCCACCGAAGAACCCAAGGATGCCTCCCTCCCCGAGGAGCGGAATCGGAACGGCGAATTCGTAGGCGCGGTGGGCGGTCGGGCTATTCTCGCTCGGGCCGAAGCCAACCGCACTCGCCAGCCCTTGGTGATTGGGGAGGCTGGGGTCGTACGGGCCGTCCTCAATCGCCCAGAATTCGATCAGCGCGTCGTACACGTAATGGGCCTGACCGAAAATGTCTCTCTGGAGGAACTCGTCCTCCCTCCCGTCCGAGGGGACGCCGTCGTTTCCGGTGTCAAACCCGATCGACGCCCCGTCGCCGAGGTCCTCTGTGGTATCTCCCGTGATGTCGTACGCCACGTAGACCCGGTCGGCGTCGTTCTTGACGTAGAGGAGGCCGGGAACCCGGTTGCCGGGGATAGAGGAGAGGTCTGTCACGGTCGCGTCGCCCCACTCCCCGGTCGACAAGATGCCGTCGATGGTGGGGGCGACGGTCGCGCGGGCGGAGGTGAGTTGTTCGGGCCCCTCGAAGGCCTGCGTGGAATAGAAGGCCGTAAGGTGGAGGTCGAAGTCCAGGAAGGTAATATCGGCAGGGTCTATGAGGATCAGATCCACGAAGTAGGGACCGTCGGTCCCGCCGCGCAGGCCCGGACCGTAGAACCAGAGCGGAACGATCTGCAGACCCGGGTCGAGAGTCGTGATGTTTAAGGTGAAGACAAGGGCGTTCGGTCCGAACGAGATGCTACCCAGAATCGCGTAAGTTCCCGGGTCGTTCACGTCGACAGTGACGTTCACCGCGAGGTAATCGAACTTGCCATCTGCGTCCATGTCCAAGGGAAAGTCGGAGTGGGGCGGGGCGAGGAGGGCGCGCGGTCCCTCGAAGTCCAGATAGCCGTAAGGAGCGGTGGTATGGTTCCCGCTGTCGACGAAGTCGAGGCTCGTCGCGTCTAGGACCTCCAGATCCACGGTGTAGGGACCGTCGACGCCCGATGCGTTGATCGCGGGACCGGAGAACTGGAGTCGTACTGTCTGCACACCCACGCTCACGTCCGTGTTGTTGGTCGCGGAGGTCAAGAGGATGAAACTCGGATCGTGGAGCAGTCCCGTGAAGAAGTACGTGCCCGCCTCGCTGACGTTCACGGTCACGTTGACGACAAGGAAGTCGAAGAGGCCGTCCGTGTCGGTGTCCAACCCGAAGTCCGAGTGGGGCGGCGACAGCACGAGCGGCGGCTCTTCGAAGTCCAGGTGGCTGTAGACAGCCGTCGTGTGGGTGCCAGAGTCGAGGAAGAGGGAGGTCGCCGTATCAATCAGATCGAGGTCCACGACGTAGGGGCCGTCGACCCCAGAGGCGTTGATGGAGAAACCCTGAAACCACAGTGGCACCGTCTGAACGCCCACGGGGAGACTTGTCAGGTTGCTCGTGGATAGGCTGAGACTGTAGTTCGCATTGTGCAGGAAGCCGGCGATGAGGAACATCCCGGCGTCGGTCACGTTGACCGTGACACTGACCACCAACTGGTTGAAGCGGCCGTCGGCGTCTGTGTCGAGGCCAAAGTCGGCGTGGGGAGGTTCCAGGGAGGCCGGTGGTCCCTCAAAGTCCAGGTGGCTGTAGGCGGCGGTAGTATGAGTGTCGTTAGCGAGGAAGGTGAGCGCGGGGTAGTCGTTGAGGTAGAGCTCGACTAGGTAGGGACCGTCGACGCCGGAGGCGTTGATTTCGGGACCGAAAAACCATAGGGACACCGTCTGAAGGCCGAGGGCAAGAGTGGTCACGTTGGAGGCGGAGACGCCGAAGGTGAAGCCCTCATCATGCAGCTCCCCTCCCACGAAGAAGGTACCCGCCTCCGTGACATCGATTGATGCCTGCACCACCAGGTAGTCAAACAAGCCATCGCCGTCCACATCCAAGCCGGAATCGGTGTGAGGTCCGGCAAAGGTCGCCATGGCTGCAACGACGCCGGGGAGGAAGGTCGTCCCCCACATCCCGATCACGAGGAGTACCAACAGGGGAAGTGCGACCCGGCTCGGCCTATGTCTTTCCATCTCCCTCCGCCTCTTGCTATCGCGTCCCACCCTACCTCATAGATGTCGTATAAGCCTATGGACGTCGCGCTAGGGCAGTCCGCCTGAAGACCCCTCGACAGCATTCAAGTACTGCGCCGCGACCGAGGGTAGTGACCAGGAACCCCCGTCAATCCGCCGGGAGGACGTCGCGCCATCCAAGGCCCAAGATCATCACGATAAGCTCTGAACGTTAAGCGGGAGGCCCCATCTCGATATGGCGATAAGAGGATGGGCGCGCACCAAGCTCATCGAGGGCGGGCCCGGGAGCGATGGAAGAGGGCTTGCGGCCGTCACATGGCCCTCGGTCTCCTTCGTGAAAGAACGGTGGGCCTACCACATTTTGCCCCACTTCATCCACATGGTGGCCCACGAGGCCCCCATGATCCCGATGAAAACCAGCAGGGCGGAGATTACGACCGCGACGTTCTGATAGACGTTGAAATCGCCCGCGAAGAAGAACAGCCATATGATGACGAAGACGATGAGACCGAAGAACATGACGATCGACAGGGCGATTCTCCAACCCATCCCGGGTCCCCGTTCCCACATAGGGCCTTTCCTTTCCCCTTCTTCCATCGTATCTCCCTCCGCTGCTCCCGCCCCTCTGTCATTGGAGCATTCCGGGGGCGGACAGTACCGGCCCCCATCTTAACGATTGGGTACATCCTCGGGGTATATACTCTCTAGACACTCAATACGATTCCCTTTGGTGGAAGCCCACCAACTCCCGTGGGTGTCCGCTAAAGTGGTGTCTCGGCGCCTGATTCCCACCCGCGTGCCCATTCCCTGTCTCGATCCGGCGGAAAGGGTCGCCTCCTTCCGAGGGACCCTCTTACCCTACAGCCGCGAACAGGCCGTGGAGGAGGCGCGCCGCTGCATCCAGTGCGCCCGCCCCTGGTGCGTCGAGGCCTGTCCCATCGGCCAGGACTGCCGTCGCTACCTGGAGCAGATCGCTGAAGGCGATTTTGCGGGGGCCGTCCGGACAATCCTCCGAGACAACCCTCTGGCAACCTGCCTAGGCCAGGTGTGTTACAGCTATTGCGAGCAGGCGTGCGTCATCCGGAAGCGGGGCGATCCCGTGGCCATCCGCCATCTAAAGCGGGCGGCTCTCGCCTACGGGGGCGGCGGCCGGCATTACCCACCCTCACCGGAAGGGCGACCAGCGGTGGCGGTCGTGGGCGCCGGCCCGGCGGGGTTGACGGCAGCATGGCACCTGGCGCAACGGGGATACCCTGTCACGGTCTTCGAGGCCTCCGACCGGCCCGGGGGCCTCATGGCGGGGTCCATCCCCCCCTTCCGCCTCTCGCCGGACGCCTTCCAGGAGGACCTGGCGCGCCTGGAGCCCCTGAGCATCGAGTTCCGTCACGGCGTCGTTATCGGGCGTGACGTGAAGCTCGAAGAACTCCTCGAAGCCGGATACGGGGCGGTCTTCCTGGGACTCGGCACACACCGATCCAGGAGGCTGGGAGTCCCCGGAGAGGAGCTACCGGGGGTTTACCCGGCGCTCGACTTCCTGAAGGACGTGCTTCGGGGCGAGGGGCCGAAGGCCGAGGGAACGGTGGCCATCATCGGGGGCGGGGACGTCGCCATGGACTGCGCGCGGACGGCGCTGCGCCTGGGAGCTGCCCGCTCTGTCGTCCTCTACCGTCGGACCGAGGGAGAGATGCCGGCCTCCGAGGAAGAGGCCGCGGACGCCTTCGCGGAGGGCGTGGAATTCCGGTTTCTGGTGTCTCCCCTCGCCTTTCGAGGCGAGGAGCGCGTGGAGGAGGTTGTCCTGCAGGAGATGGAACTCGGACCGGCGGACGCATCCGGTCGGGGACGGCCCGTTCCCTTGGTGGGCGCCGTCAGCACGCTGGCCGTCACAACCGTGCTCGTGGCCGTCGGCCAGGAGGCTGATCTGGAGGGGTTCCGGGGCCTGGGGATCCGAGTGGCGCGGGACGGGACGCCGAGGGGGGACCCCACAACCGGGGCGACGGCCATGGAGGGCGTCTTCGCCGGCGGAGGCGCCTCGGTGGTCCATGCCATGGCGGCAGGAAAGAGGGGGGCGGAGAGCATCATTCGCCACTTGGAGGACAAGAACCGAAGCGCCGTCCGGGCTTCCTCGCCGTAGCCCCGTGCCCGGTCTTCCTCCCGTGAAGGCGGGAGGCGTGTCGAACGGCGATAGGGGCGGACCCCTGCAGGCTCCCTATATATACTCATGTGTTGTATACATTCCTAACATATATTCCGCCCTATCTTGATGCTATGGACGGTGGGAAGGAAGATGCCCGAGAAGAAGCCGTCCCCCGCTCTCGTGTATGGCATGGTGGGCCTCATCGCCCTCAATCTGGTCATCCTCGGCGTGTCCTCGGCCATCGTATTTTCGAACCAGTACTACTCCGCAGGTCGCTTCAGCTTCACCTACGACGAAACCAAGCTTGCGGTGGAGTCCGTGGATGGTTTCGTTTACGACGACAACGGAGACCTGGACCAATTCACCATCACCGTGCGCAACAAGGACCCTAACCAGGCCTACTCGGGAGTCCTTGAGGTCCTGGTGGCGGACCAGCAATTCCAGATCACAATCCAGGACCTGAATCCCGGGAAGAAGAAGGACTATGTGATCGACCTTGACCCCAACCTGCCGGCGGGCGTCTTGACGATTAACGCCACGATCTTCGTGGGCGCCGTGGGCGTCACGGACCTCGTGGCCCGGCGAGCTTCGTCCATCCCTGACGTCACGATTGACGGCGTCCTGGGCGCGGAATGGGATGATGCCCAACAGTACACCGGCTTCCCGCTCGATCCGACCGGGGGACCGGCGACGGTATGGGTGAAGCACGATGGCGTCGACCTGTACCTGGCCCTCCAGTTCCAGGCGGATACCGCAAACCTCTGGTTTGGCATCCAACTGGGGGTTACCGGGTGCATGGACCCCGGCGACCTGATTCTCATGGGCGACGACAACTTCAACGCCGACGGGTACGTCGACGCGGCCCTGTCGGGGGCCAAGTCGAAGGCCGGGGTGGACATCGACACCATCCAGGACGGCGTGGGGGTCCTGGCTGTCGACGCGAGCAACCTGGTAACCGTGGAGTTGAAAAAACCCCTGGCCAGCGGCGACGGCGCCGGCAGGGACATCGCATGGAGTCCGGGCAACGTCTATTCGGTGGTCATCGTGTGGGACTCGGACGGAGGCGGCAGTTCCGGGGGAGCCGCCGATCACGCCGCGGGTACGACACCCACCCCGAGGACAATCTTAATCGAGCCGTGAGGGCGGAGGGGCGAGGGGGACCATGCGGCGGCGTGCCCGATCTCTGGAGCTGACCCTCCTTGCATTCGTGGGTCTGCTCCTCTTCTACCTCGCGGATTCCACCGCTCGCTACCTGGCCGTATACTACTGGGCCGCTCCCTACCCGTTGGGGACCGTCGCCAGGCCCATTGTTCTCCTGGGCGCGGTCATCCTGGCGACCGTCTTCGCGTTCCAGGCCCGGCGGAGGGCGTCCGGAACCATCCTCTCCCCCCGGGCCCTGGGAGGCGTCGCCTTCCTGTCGGTCGCCGTTGGTCTCCTCTACCTCGACACCAAGGTGTTACCCCTTCTCGGGATTCCCCTCCCGTACGGTACGTTAGATGCGTCATGGTTCCTTCTGTACGCTCTCGCGCTGGTGGTCTACCCCGCCTTCCTCGCGGCTCGCGTTTACGCGCGCTACGGGGCCGCCGTGGCGCTCCTGCCCGTGATGCTCGCGGTCGGCTTCGGCGCGAACCTGCTCTCCCACCTCTACTTCTGGTTGCAGAACGTGGCGGGTGTGGCCCTGCCGTACACCGTGGTCCTGGTGGGAACGTTCGCCCCATCCGTGGCGATGCCGGCCACGGCGCTCCTGGCCCTTGGCCTGAGCGTTCGACGAGTTCCGGTCCCCCTTCGCGTGAGGTCATGTCTCGCCCTCCTGGCGGTCCCCCTCGTGCTCCTCGTGCCGGCGGCCCTCCACACCATGGGGGCTGTGCTGCCGAACCTAATTCTCCGTGGCTGGATCTTCTGGACCCTGGGCTACGCGGGATACGGATGGCTCACGCCGGGCCTGTTCGCCATGGCCTTCGGGGTCTACGTCCTCCTCCTCCTGCGACATCGCTCCCCCGATCCTGCCCGGCGTCTCCTCTTCCTTGCCCTCCTCGCCTTCCCACTCAGCGGCGTGTTCGTGTTCTTCCTCGACTACTCGGCGATTCCCGGAAATCTCCTGGCCATAACGGCAGGTGCGTTGGCCCTCGACGTGCTCGCCTCGCGAAGGGAGGGTCCATGATCCCGTTGCTGGTGTTGGCATGGGCCCTGGGAGCCCTCGCCCTTCTCCTTCTCGGCCCGCTGCTCGGATTCACGCCCCAATCGACCACCTTCATCCTCCAAACGTTCACCCTGCTCATCGCGTCAGGGTCCGTGGTTCACCTGGCCCTGAAGTGGGCGCGCCCGGAGGTGACCTGAAGTGGTGCATGCGAGCGACCTGCACACGGTCTTCTCAGAAGTTCACGTCGGTAGCCTGACCCTGGTGGGGGTCGCGCTGGTCCTGCTGGTCCTCCACCACGCCCACATGCGCCTCCTCCGCGGCCGCTGGAAGAGACTCGACCGGCTCTCCCTTGCCATTCCTCGGATGGCGGACCCCGTCGCCTACCTCGGGGCCATGTTCGGGCTATTCGGGTTTGTCGGATCCGTGGTCTCCGGCACGTTCACCTGGCGGCCCGAGGCGTTGTGGTCGACCCCGGAGGTCCTGAACAAGGTGATGCTCTCCGTCCTTGCCTTGGAACTCTGGATCGTATTCATTGCCGTCCGATTCCGGTACGGCATCGAAGTCCTCCGGACTCGCCGGCTTTTGGCCCTCTATCTCGCCGTGGGGTTCGTGGCGTTTGGCCTGACGACGGTGTCTGCCAGCCTCGGGGGGCACCTTGCGGGCAAGGAGAGTCTCCTCGACCCGGTGTACCGTGCCCTGCTTATCGATACGACGGCCCCATGGACCCTTGCGCCGTTTGTCTGGCTCGTCAACCTGGCCTATGGCGCACCCCCCTTCTTCGGCATGCCAGTACGGGGCTTCTACGTGCTCCTCCTCCTTCTCGACCTGGGTGTCGTTGCGGCGGTCGTCGCGCTTCTACTCCGACACTACGTTCGCCGGGCGACCCGTGGACCCGGGGAGGACTCGCAGCTGTGTCATCCCGACGACGAAACGCCTCCTACGGGACAGGAGACCCATCCACCCGCTCGAAAGGAGACCTAGCGTGCACCTCGCCCTTCGGCCCTCGTTCGGTTCCGATCCCTGACCGGGCATTGACGCGCCCGGAGCAGGGAGTGAGGCGGGCGATTCACGGCGGTACGCTTCATGGCACGGGCGGTGAGCTAGTGAGGGGGATGTGACCCTGGATACCGTGCAGATCGCCTCCCTCGTCGTCCTCCTCGTCGGTCTGGTCTTACTACTTGCCGTGGCTCTCGTCCTTCTTCTTTGAGGCGGCGGCCCCGCCACTCGGTCCCTGCTGCGTGACGGAGTCTCTCCCCTTGGCGTGAACTCGCGACCCGCACGGGCTCTCACGCTATGCGGGTGGGGAGCGGGTGGCTCGGCCGTCCCGGCTCATCGCCTCAACCAGTGTCCTCGGGCCGTTCGCCCCGGGCGATTCCCAGGATGCCGGCGATGAGGAGCCCATACGCCCACCACCCCATGCCCAAGGAGAACCGCAGCCCATCCAGGGCGCTTACTCCTGGCAAGGAGAGGGCGACGCCGAACGCCGTGGCTATGACGACCGCCCCCGCCGCGATCAGGACGGCGGACCCCGCTCTCGTCCTCTTGTTGCCGACCGCACCTCCCACAATGGCGACGATGCCCATGAGAAAACCCAAGGCGGAAAGCAGAAGCGGAGTCCCCCCCGCACCAAAGGCGACGAGTAACAGGACGACAACGAATGTGAGGATCGACCACAGGATCCCGAAAACGCCCAAGACGATGCCAGATATGAGGATGCCTTTTCCCATACTCCCCCCCGCGGGAAATGGGGTTTTCGGCCTTATGGGTTGTGGTGGCGTACGCGGACCCCGCCTTGCACAATCTCAACGACGTTTCGACGACTTCCCGGGCGCCCGGCTCGTTGAGTGGCCCATCGCCGGGGAGATCGAACGGAACGTGGGCTTTGACCACCGGGCCGCTGGTGGTTCACCTGTCATTTGCCCCTAACGAGGGTCCTTCCTGCTGATCCTCGCCGAGTCCTTGGTCGAACTGGGCAGCCGCTCCTAGTGGGTACGCCCACCGGCAGCAGAGGGGAGGCATGGTCCGAGTGCCGGGCTCGCATCTCGTCGGGGAGGTCCCTCCCTCATATCCCAACAATGCCTCCAATCACCAGGCCAACGAGGTAGGTGGCCGCGGCCGCCCCCAGGCCGATTAGGACCATCTCAGCCCCGCTTTTCAGAAAGGAGTTGAGGGTGGAGAGCGACCTCAGGACACCGGTCAGAAACAAGGCGGTGGCCGCCACGACAACGGACGCGATAGTCGCCACCGGGATGGTCAAGGTCAGGAAGGGGAGAATCGGAATCAGGCCCGCCAGGACGAAGGCGAGTCCAGTATACATGGCAAGACGGCCGGGGTCCTCGAAGCTCGCCTCCCCCAGCCCGCGTCCTTCGGCTACGAGGGCCCGGAGGAACTCCTCCTCGTTCTCCGCGAGTCGCTCGACGACAACCTCCGCCTCGGCCCTCGACAGGCCTTTGGCCTCGTAGGCCTCGGCCAGCTGGTCCTTACGAGCCTCGGGGGCAACGTCATAGGCCGCGCGTTGCAGGCTGACGTGGGACCGATACACGTCTTGCTCGGCCTTGACCGAGATGTACCCGGAGGTTGCCATGGATACCGCGCCCGCAACGAGGCCCGCCAGGCCTGCGATCACGACGACGGGTGCGGAACTGGTGGCCGCTGCCACCCCGGCGACCAGGGCGAGGATGCTGCCCAGGCCGTCGTTTGCCCCCAGGATCGCGCTCCGGAGGGATCCCCCGGAGTACCCCGCCTCTCGCATCGCCTCGAAGAGGTCGATCTCATGGAGCACTTCGTCCGCGAGGATTTCGTGGAAGGCTTCCTGCGCGGCTGGGTCCTTCCACCGCGCGGCCTGGTCGCGATACCTCTTGATTCCGTCCACCTCAAACCGGTGGAGGATGGGGAGGACGGTCCCCAACCCAAAGACACCGGCCAACCCGACCAGCAGCCGGTGCTCCCATTGACGGGCCTTCTTGGGCAGTCTCCTCCGCAGTCCCAGGATCACCTTCTCCCATATCCCCGCGTGTTTCGCCTCGTAGTCCGCCAGGTCTCTGAGTAGGGCGGCCCGAGGGGATTCCCCTTCCCGCTCGGCTAGGGCGAAGTACATCCACTGGCTGGACCTCTCATCCACGAGGTTCTCATCCAGCTGTCTGAGATCCTCGCGGGTCCATCCACCGATCTCTTCCGTCATTGCCTCACGCGGGCCATTGCCTCATCGGTCAGAGCTACCGAAGGATGTGCCCCTTTAGTCGGTTTCTCCTCCGCAGGGCAGAAGGCCTCTGCCTCAGATCACCTCGCGCTCGATGAGCCACCGATAGGCGTCCTCGAAGTCGGCGGCCTCGTAGTTCACGGCGTCCCGTAGGCTGCCCCCGGAGTTGATTGCGATGGCCAGCCTTGCCTCCCGGAGCAGCCCCCGGTCCATCACCCCGTCGGCGAAGGCTACGATGTCGTCGGGGGCGATGCCAAGGGATGCCGCCATCTGGAGGGCAAGAGCCCCCTTGGTGGAGGGTTTCACGCGGACCTGGACCTCCCCGGAAAAGGTCTCCCCGTCGTAGATGAAGGCGTTGGAGACCGCGCCGTCGGCCCCGAACAGGCGAGCGGCGGCCTCCGCGATCTCCGCGGGCCCCCCGGTGACCAGACCGACTCGGTGGCCTCGACCACGGATTGACTTCACGAAACCCAAGGCCCCGGGCACAAGGCGAAGATCTCCTGCGGTCCTCCGCACGTCCTCCCGGGAAAGGCCAGCAAGCAGGTGGGCCCGCTGCCGGAAACCCTGTTCCCAATCAATCCGGCCTTCCACCCCGAGCCTCGTAATTCGTCGGACTTCTTCTTCTCTCCCCACCAGGCGTGCGAGATCGGGGAGAAGTTCGTTGAAGATGAGGGTATTCTCCAGGTCGAAGGCGAAGAGCTTCATGGAGGCCGCAGGGGGCGAAGCGCTGGGGGAATAAAACGCTAGGGGATTCGCATATGCCGCCGTGGCATCTGCCGCGACCCTCCCTGCCCCGATGGTCGCCCCCATCGGGCCCGCCGAGCCAGGTCAGGCCGATAACTTTGAAGTCCCCCCTGCCATCGGGGGGCCATGGGCACGCTAGCGCAGGCGAAGACCTATGGCGGCGTCGGTTCCATCCTGCTTCTGCTCTCGGTGGTCCCCAGCGTGGGTTTCGCCCTGGGGATCGCGGGATTCGTCCTGATCCTCGTCGCCGTGAAGTACATCTCGCAGAACGTGGGCGACCCGTCGATCTTCGACAACATGGTCTACTTCGTCGTCGTCGGCCTCGTTGGCTTCCTGATCGCCTTCTTCCTGGTCTTCGCAGCCATCTTCCCCTTCCTCGGAGCGGGACTTCCGACCCCTGAGACCCCCGTCGACCTGTTGGACCCCGCGACCCTCGCCGCCTCGGTAACCATCCTCATCGGTCTGGCCATCGGGTGGATTCTCCTCGTCGTCGCCGCCGTGTTCCTCCGAAGGAGTTTCAGTTCCATCGCGGGACGCCTGGGGGTCAGCATGTTCGCCACGGCCGCCCTCCTGTACTTCATTGGGGCCATCCTGCTCATCGTGCTCATCGGCCTCCTCCTCATTTTCATCGCCGAGATTCTGATGGTCGTGGCCTTCTTTTCCATCCCAGAGCAGCTGCCTGCGCCCGGGATCGGGCAGCCCCCCACGATTCCGTGACCTCTTGTCGACTCGGCCCCAACCCCGATAGTATACATACCGCGACGGCCGTATTTCCAGGGAACTCCCCCGATTCCGGGAGATCGAACGGGCAAGGAGTGCCTATTCATGCCTGAGAATCAGACCCGCGACGTTTTGAAGGTTATCCGAGGCCGCGAGGTCATGGAAGGCGCGGGGGTACGCGTGCGCCGCTACATCGGAAGCCCGGAGCTCGACCACATCGATCCCTTCCTCCTCCTTGACGAGATGCGGAGCAGCGACCCGCGAGACTACCTTGCCGGGTTCCCGCCCCACCCCCATCGGGGCTTCCAGACCCTGACGTACATGATGGAGGGCCGCTTCCAGCACGAGGACAGCACGGGCAGCAGCGGGACCCTATCGAGCGGAGGCCTCCAGTGGATGAACGCGGGGAGCGGCGTGATCCACAGCGAGATGCCGCAGATGAAGGAAGGGAAGCTGTGGGGCTACCAGCTCTGGCTTAACGCGCCCTCCCGGGAGCGGTGGAGCGACCCCTTCTATCGAAACTTCAAGGCCTTGGAGATGCGGGACAGCGACGTGCGGGAACACGTCCTGGCGGGCGGCGAACAGGAGAACTTCGCCTTCTACCCCCTTCTGTACACCGACATTCACCTTGAGGAGGGGGCGAGCTTCGAGCGAGCCATCCCGAAGGCCATGAATGCCTTCGTCGTCGTGGCCGAGGGGGAGGTCGCGGTGGGACCCCAGGAGCGGCGAATCGGCGAGCACAACCTCGCCGTGCTGGGCGTCGGGAGCGCGGTCTCTCTCGAAGCCACTCGCAGTTCCGTTGTCATCCTTGGGGCCGGCAGGCCCGTGCGCGAGAGCATTGCCCGATGGGGCCCCTTCGTGATGAACACGCGGGAAGAGATTCTCGAGGCGATCACGGACTACCAGCATGGGCGTCTCGTGAAGAAGAAGGCCGCGGACGTCTAGGGGAGGCTACACATGGCCGGCGTGCCCATCCAGAGCCCGAACCTGGGTCGTGGGTTGCCGGTGGGCCAGAAGTACGTACGGAACTTTCCCGTCTATGACATCACCCCCTCGCGACCCAAGTTCGACGCGCAATCGTGGCGATTTCGGGCCTGGGGCGCGGTCCAAGAGCCCCTCGAGTGGACGTGGGAGGAGTTCAGGGAGCTACCCGCGGTCAAGGTCGTGGCTGACTTCCATTGCGTCACGAAGTGGTCCAAGAAGGCCCTTCGGTGGAAGGGGGTCCCGACGCGGGTGATTGTGGACCTCATCAAGCCAAAGTCCGACGCCGTTCAGGTCATGGCCCACTGCCTGGAGGGATACACCACGAACGTCCCGGCGGAGTACCTTCGCCTGGAGGATAGCATCCTCGCCTTCGAGATGGACGGGAAGCCCTTGACGCCAAACCACGGCGCCCCCCTCCGGTTGCTGGTGCCCCAGCTCTATGCCTGGAAGAGCGCCAAGTACGTCAGCGGGCTGGAATACCAGACGACCTGGCGTCCCGGTTTCTGGGAGCAGCGGGGGTATCACATGATCGGCGACCCCTGGGAGGAGCAACGGTACTGGGAGCCCATCGAGAAGGTTCGGGAATGGTGGCGCAAGGTTCGGGTGGCCAAGGTCGAGCGCCCGGGGGACCCGGACGGGTAGCGTCCGCGTCGTCTCCGTCCGACGCGTCCGTGAGGGCGGCCTCATCGCGTCAGGATGAAGGCCAGCGCGAGTATGGCCATCGCGCCAACCCATAGATAGAGGAGCTGTCGGCGTTTGCGGCGGAGCACCCCCGTGTGCTTGTCGCGACACGTGTCCGTGCAGAAATCCCGCGCCGTGGGAACGGCCTTCCCACAGGAGAGACAATGCTTATGTTGGAGGAGTTTCTCGGCCATCGGGACCCTCGAGTACTGGCTGATTGTATTAAAGCGTAGGAGGAGACCTCCCTCCACCTGATGCGCCGTGGGAGGTTCCGTGAGAACCATGCCCGCCGGGCGATCGCACATCGGCTGAGGGCGACGGAGGAGCGCGTCGAGGGCCTATCGACCTGCCTCGGCCGGATTCACATAGAGGGGTTCCCAGTATTTCCAGCGGTTCCTCTTCGCGATCTCCGAGCCACAGGAGGGGCACGTCAGGTAGGTCACCTCTCCTTTCCGCCCGTCCCGCGTGACCGTCTCCAATCCCTCCAGGGAGACCTCCTTTCCCTCCTCGCGACACCAAGCCGACGTGACGCCACGCCCGGGCAACAGGATCCACGCGGAACCCGTCCAGGTCGCGAGGGGGTCCGCCAGACGCTCGTCGTCGGGGCAGTACACCTCTTTGGTCCGGATGTCCTCCCTCTCTATCCAGCGCTTGGGCATGTCCCACAGGTGATGCGAGCCGTGTCGGTCGCAGGCGATGTCCATGGACCATCCGAATCGGGCTCGCTTCGCAAAAAGGTTCGTTCCCGAACCAAGGGCCCTCGTCCCTGGACAACCCTTTTATCGCGCGGAACCCGTCCTCCCCAGGATGGCGCCCACGCGCAGTGCGAAAGGGGACCCGAGGCGCGAAGAGGGGGCCATCTCCTCCGAGTTGGCGGTCATCGCCCTCACCCTCATCACGGTGGCCCTGGCAGTTCTGGTGTATTTCTTCGCCATCACCTTCCTCTAGGCTCAGACCGGTTTGTGTCATCCTCGCGAACCATGGCCGAAAGGTGTAAAAGAACGGGGTTTATCCTCACCCCGACCGCATGAAGACCGTCAGGCTCCTGATTCCGGGGCCGGTGCCACTTGAGGGGAGGGTGGCGGAGGAACTGGCCAAACCTGTTTTGCCCCACTACGGCAAGGAATGGGTGACGACCTATCGGGAGACGCAGGACCTGTTGCGGACCCTCTTTCGGATGACAGACGCCAAGATCTTCCCCATGGCGGGGCCCGCCCATGTGGGCATGGAGGCCTTGGTCACGACCCTGCTCGGCCCGGAGGACAAGGCCCTGGTCATCGACAACGGGTTCTTCGGCCGACGACTGCGCGAGATGTTGGATGCGCACCAGGTGGAGGCCTTCTCCATCCATGGCCGATGGGGCACGCCGCCCGACCTGCGACGGGTCGAGGAGGTGTTGAGCGGGACCTACATCCGCGCCGTTTTCGCGGTCCACTCGGAAACCTCCACGGGCATGATTAACCCGGTCCGGGAGCTCGGGAACCTGACCCACGAGTACGGGTCCCTCTTCGTCGTCGATGCGGTGTCCTCTCTGGGGGGCCTCCCCCTTCCCTGCGACGAATGGAAGGTCGATGCGGCCTTCGCCGCCTCCCAGAAGTGCCTCGGGGGTCCCCCGGGCATCGCCCCCGTCGCGATTCGACCCTCGATCCTGGAGGCGGTGGATTCCGACCGGGTCCGCGGTTGGTACACGAACCTGCGCATCTGGGACCGCTTCAGCGAGGAATGGGGGAAGTGGCACCCCCAGCCAACGACGATCTCCACGAACGTCTTCCACGCGTTCAAGACCGCCTTGGAGCTGATCTTCGAGGAGGGGGTGGACCGACGCCTGGAACGCCACCGGACCATCGGGCGTGCCTATCGCGAGGCCCTGCGCTCCCTGGGGTTCACCACGATCTCCCAGGAGGAGGATTGCAGCGACACCGTCACCGCCGTACGCCCTCCGTCCGGGGTCGAGGCCTCCGACCTGCAGGAGCGCCTGCAGAAGGAGTTCGGCATCGTCGTCAGCGGTGGGCTCACGGAACTGGCGGGACAGATCCTTCGCATCGGTCACATGGGACCCACGGCAAACGCCGAGAACCTCCTCGCGGTCACCAAGTCCCTTGGCGCTCTCATGAAGGGGTCGACGGAGGGGGATGCTGCGAAGGCGGTCGAAGTTGCCACCTCCCTCTCCAAGGGCTACCTCGGTTAGGCAGGCCTCCTCCAGGGCCGAGCGGAGAGTTCCAAGAAGCCTTTTAGCAGGCGGGACCCTAGGCGTCCTCCGGGACTGCACATGGGGGACCATGCCGGGTTGACCGAACGCCTGGGCAAGCGGGGCCTCCTCGTCCCGTCGTCGGCCAAGAGGGCATTTCGCGCCGTCGACCCCGGGCAGTTCGTCTTGCCCCGCTATCGCCTCCTCGCCTACGAGGACACGCCCGTCCCCTTTCACGAGGACGGCGTCGTGGGCCTGGTACCCTCTCGCCGTCTTGCCGCCCTCGTGCTGCAGCTCGCCACTCTGGACGGGAAGGGCGAGATCGTCCTCTACGGCTCGCACGGCGGCTACCTGGCCGCCCTGTGCGCCTGGGTCGCTCCCAATCGCCCCCTGATCGTTGTCGAAGCGCAAGAGGACCTCGCACGCGCCACGTCCCGGAACCTCGAGCGGGCCGGACTTCGGGCGGTGCGGGTGGAGAGTGATCTCCCCGACGGGGAGGCGGCCTGGATCTGTGACCTCCGGCCCCACGGGGTAGCCGACGTCGCCCTACGAAACCACCTGGCGGAGATGGGCACGCTCCTCTTGTCGAGGAACGGGCCCCACGGACACGAACTAGTCCAGACCGTGCGACACGGCGATGCCTTCGCCGAGCTGGCCATCCGGGAGACCAGCCCCGGAGGTAGCGAAGCGTCCGCTCGCTCCGTCAACGTGTCTAGCCTCCTGGCCATCGAGGAACTTCTCGGCCATGTCTGGACCGGGGAGACCTTGACCCGCGATGCGCATCTCCGGGAGCTTGTGGACAGCACCTTTGAGGGGGGACCCTGGGACACCGGAAGGCAGGCCCGAGAGGACATGGTCCGCATCCGCGTGGCGAAGAAGGCGTTCCGACTAGCCCACATCCATCAGATGATGGGAGACCTGGAAAACGCCCAGCGACTCTACCGTCGGTCTCTGGAGGCCTATCCGACCTCGGAGGCCCACACCTTCCTCGGCTGGACCTACAGCTTCCTCAACCGCCTGGAGGACGCGATGCAGGAATGCCGGCGGGCCATTGATGTGGATCCGACGTTGGGAAACCCCTACAACGACATCGGAGCCTACCTGATTCAGCTCGGGCGGTCCGATGAGGCCGTCTCCTGGCTCAAGCGGGCGACGCAGGCCGAGCGGTATGGTTGTCCCTTCTATGCGCACTGCAACCTCGGCCGGGTGTACATGCTGCGGGGCGACCTCGTCGCCGCACGGGAACAGTTCGCACGGGCCCTAGACGTAAACCCGGAGTACGAGCTGGCGCGGCGTCTGCTCGAAGAGGTCGAGAAACACCTCTAGCCCCGGGCCTCAATGGCGGCCGGGGATGGATCCCACATAGGGGAGGCCAAAGCGAGAGCCGCAGTTGTGGCAGACAAGGGTCAAGATCAGGCCCGTCTCCCCTTCCTGAACCGTGGCGAGCCAGTGAGATCGTTCGCACCGGCACACGACCGTCATCTCCTCCCCCGTCTCCGGAACGAGGCGCAGGGTCCCTCCCCGGAATTGCTTCTCCAGAATGGCGATGTCGTGCAGCTCCGTTGCCTTGATCTCCATCGGCAACAGAGGATGGCGCTCTCTGAGATGAACCTTCTCCCTCCTGGGCTGAGCGGGAGGGAGAAGAGCGAGGGGACGGGTTTTCGACGCAGCCACGGATTCTCCGCCCTCGAGGTTAGTGGTGGTAAACCCGCTCCTCGGAAGCCTCCAGATCGACGCCGAGGCCGTGGACGACCCGATTGACGAAGTTGAAGTAGCTGGCGATGAGGTTGATGTCCAGGACCTCCCCGTCAGTAAATCCGGCCTCACGAAGGGCCTCGACATCCTTCTCGGTCATGGTCCAGGGCGCCTTCGTCACTTTCGCGGCGTAGTCCAGCATCGCGCGGTCCTCGGGTCGTAGGGGGGCCTCCCGATAGTCCTCCTTCACCCCCTCCACAACCTCGGCCGACTCCTGGTGGTGCGCCAGAGCCTCCGCGTGGTGGACGACACAGTACGGGCACCGATTAAGGCAGGACACGACAACCCCGATCATCTCCCGCTGGGCTCGGGATAGGCCTCCCTTCCGGTACACGACGGAGAGGTAGAGATCCAGATGAGCCTTCATGGCGGCGGGATTCAGGGACTGGACTTGGTGAATGTCGGCAATCTCGCCCCGGCGCCGTCCCACCTCGTCGTAAACCTCCGCGAGAACCCCCTCCGCCGCCTCGGGATCCACGACCTCAATCCAGCTCATGCGGCCTCATCCCTGCCGCGCCTAAAAACTTTGTAATCCCTGGGGATGCCCGCGGCCGTTGACCGTCAGCACGCGGCAGCGAGAACTTGCGGTGCGTCAGATAATCTTGATTGCGTCCACCGGGCAGACGGGCACGCACGCATAGCAGACGACACAGTCCGCTTCCAGGGCCGGATCGGCCTTCTTGTCTGCCGCCGGGTGGCCCGGTGTTTCCAGCCACTCAAACACGTCCACGGGGCAGGCCACGAAACACGATCCGTCGGCGGTACAGATGTCGAAATCCACCGCGGCGATGGTCCCGTGGATGCCTAGCACGTTGGGGAGATTCACCGGACCCCAGACGTCGTGGTCGAGGTGGCGCTCCACCACCTCGCGATTCGCCTGGAAATCTGGGTCGATGGGCACGGGACCGGCACCGAGGGGCACGCTCTTAACCTTGTTGTAGCCAGGGACGCTACAACTCTCTCCCTGGCGAGGCCTACTCCATCCACTCGATGGCATCGACTTCGAAGAGATCCCCGCAGGCCATGCACTCCACTCCCATGCGGTTGTCGTCGAACATGAGGATGGCGCGTTCCTCCTCGCCGCACTTGGCGCACGGGCCGAGGACGTAGCCACTACTCTGAAGGGCCCGCACCTTCATCTGAGGCCTCCTTCGGGAGGTCGCCCTCCTTCAACCCAAGGTCGCAGCGGGGGCAGACGTAGTCCAGGAGAGGGTAGTTCCCGTGGGCATGTTGCACGAAGTAAATCATCTCCGTCCCGCACCGGGAACAGACCCGCTCTACTTCGCCCTTGAAGATGCGCATCCCGCCTGGACAGCACGTTCAAGCAGGGAGTTCGTATTTAGGCCTTTACTCCTTGCCCCCGCCTCGTCGGGACCTTCCAATCTTGAGGATCCCGAACTGGATGAGCAGGGTGATGACACTCAGCCCGATGGCGATCAGGGAGAGGGCGACGATAGAGCCTGCCAGGGTGCCGGCCGCCACGGCCGCCTGCTCCGCGCTGTTCGTCCGACCGTTGAGCTCGTCCACCTGCCCGCCGAGCTCCAAGGCCAGCTCGTCCACGCGAGTCTCCAAGCCCTCGATCTGGTCGAAGACCTGGAGGGTGAAGGTCGTCGCGAAGACCGTTTCGGCAACGGACCAGTCCACCACGCTCACAGCAAGGGTGTGGTTCCCGGGCGCCAGGGTGAAGGACTGGGTCGTCTCCCAGCTTCGGCCCGCCTCGGGCTGCGTAAAGCTGAGAAGGCTAATTGTCCCGTCCGAGATAAGGGCAATCACCTCTCCAAACAGCGTCACGAGGGTGCTCTGGCGAAGGGGAACCCCGTCGAGGACGTACTCCACGTCGAAGCGGCTCTGAATCTCGGACATGTTGCCTACGTGGATGGTCGTCGTGACCAGGAACTGCGTTCCGAGTTCCCCCGTCAGGCCGCTGATCCTCACATCGACATCGTGGTTCGGGACCGGATAGCTCGTCGTGGGAAGCAGGATTCCTTCGAGTCCCGAGGTTACGGTCACGCCGAAGTTCCCCCCGGCGAAGGTAACCTGCTGGATGGCGAACGTGAAGGGAGGGTCCCCGGGCGAGGTCATGGCAGGCACGAAGATGTCCTGGGAGTTGGCGGGGATGTTCGGATCGGGGGAGAAAACCGTGACGTTTATCGTATCGTCTACGGCCTGCGGCGTCAGGACGGATATCCGCCCTATCACGATGATGTCTTGACCAAGCAGGAAGCTCCGCTGCAACGCGAAGTCCACCTCGACCTGGTACGTCTGCGCCTTCGCCTCCTGGGTGACCATCCCTCCGAAGAGAGTGGCGACCAGAAGGGCCGTCACCAGCAGCCATATGCGATTCCATTTCACGATTCGCCAACTCCTACAACCGTTCTCAACCGCCTCTCTTATATCAGAACTTCTCGTGGTATCGGAGGCAGAAATCTCAGGCGCGAAAATACATGCCATATCCTTTTTATCACGCGCGCATCTTGGCGGGATGCAGGCATGCCCGAGAAGCCCGTCTTCCCTCGCATCGAGAAGTTTCAGCTCGAGGTCACCGAGAACGTCCACCACACCCCCTGGGTCTGGCTCCCCCGCTTCAAGCGCACGGACGGCAAGCCGCTGGACTTCATTGCCGGTCAATGGGTCCTGATCCGAATCGAGAAGAACGGGGAGGACATCCGTCGGGCGTATTCCATCGCCTCCCCTCCCCACATCAAGGACTACTTTGAGCTGTGCGTGAAGAGGGTGGAGGGCGGCGCCATGTCGCCGGTCCTCTGCGACCTGGAAAAGGGCGATATCATCGACGGCGCCGGGCCCTACGGGAAGGTCATCCTGGTCAACCCCGTCGAGAACGGCTTCTACTTCGTCGCCACCGGGACGGGCATCGCCCCCTTCCGGTCCATGATCGACACCCTGTACGAGCTGGGCACGAACGCGAAGATCCACCTCTATTTCGGCGTGCGGAAGGAAGAGGACATCATCTACCACGACCACTGGCTCGAGCTGGCGGACAAGCATGACAGGTTTGAGTACATCCCCACCCTGAGCCGGCCCGTCAACGGCTGGAAGGGGGAGCGGGGGTACGTCCAGCGCCTCGTTAAGGAGCGCGTGTCCGGGTGGAACAACGAGGAGGTCTACGTCTGCGGAATCCCGGAGATGGTGGACGAGGTCCGCCAGATGTTCATGGACATGGGGGTGCCCAAGGACCGGACCCACGTCGAGAAGTGGTACTGAATCGTACGCAGCGGGGATACGGCCACCGGAACCTCTCCGGACCCATCCTCGCGGCCTCTAGGCGGGATTCCGCCCCGCCCTTGAGTCACTCCTGCCCCGCCGAAGGGCGGAGATCCCCTCCATCTGTCCTCCTACGGACTGATTCGAGTGGCGTGGCATGAGCCTCTGGTCCGAGAGCTGTCGGCTACCTCAGTTCCAGAATGAATTCCTCGACCTCTTTGCCGCGTGCGTTGGCGAAACCCTTGTCATGGCCACAAATGGTGAACCCGCATTTTTCCAGCACCCGGAGGGAGGCGATGTTGTCTCTGGCAGCACGGGCATAAAGCGGGCGTATCCCTAGGTGACGCAAGAACGCAGAGAGCGCGCTAGTGGCAATGCCCTTGCCCCAGTATTCTCTTCCAATCCAATAGCTGACTTCTGGTTTGCCGAACCGCTCAAAGCTCACGACGTGACCAGCCACATGGCCATCCAGAAGTATGGTCTTCTTTGTGATGGTGTCGTCACCCAAGATCTTCGCCCAGTGCGCCGTGAAAGCACCCTTGTCCGCTGGGTCCTTGACCGTGAAGGCAGCCATCCAGGTGGCGACCGGGTCCCGTTGATGCTCGAAGAATGCCGGGAGGTCGCCTTCCTCCACATCCCGCAGTCGTACAACTGTCTTGCCTTGGTCCTCGGACATTTCATTCGCTCCATTCTGCGAATCCATCGACCAACGGAGTCGGCTCCTTCCTTCTTTTGAAGAATGCCTTACCCAGGCTATGACCCAGCTGCCTCCTACACGTAGTAGGTCTGGCTCTGCTCCTGGAGGAACTGCTGCAGGTAGTACGGCCCCCCCGCCCCCTTTCCCGAGATGCCGCTGTGCTTCCAGCCTCCGAAGGGCTGGACACCGACGACGGCCCCCGTGGTGGCCCCCTCGACGCGGTTGGCGTAGAGAACCCCGGCCCGCACCTGACGGAAGTACTGCTCCCGCTCCTCCGAATCCTCGGTGAAGATGCCGGCGGTGAGCCCATACTCCGATCGGTTCGAGCGGGCGATTCCCTCCTCCAAGGAATCCACGATGGACACGCCCAGGAGGGGAACGAACAGCTCCTCCCGGAAGAGGCGGTGGTCCTCGGGGAGATCGACGACGACCGTGGGGGCGACGAAGTAGCCCTTGGCGAGGGGGCCATCCGTCAGGATTCGCCCCCCCGCCAGCACCTTGCCGTCCTGACGGGCCAGGTCGACGTAGGCCCGGTAGTTCTTGTACGCCTTCTCGTTGATCAGGGGGCCCATGTACACGTCCGGGTCCCTAGGATCGCCGACCTCGATCCCCTCCGTCCACTCGACGAGGCCGTCCACGAAGTCGTCCTTTAGGGCGTGGTGGACGTAGACCCGGCTCGAGGCGCTGCACTTCTGGCCGCTGTAGCCAAAGGCTCCCCGCGCCACCCCGGCGATGGCCTTCTCCAGGTCGGCGTGCTCCGTGACGAGGACGGGGTTCTTCCCCCCGAGTTCCGTGATCATCGGTTTGGGAAACTCCTTGGTAAAGGCCCGGAAGGAGAGGAGGCCCACACGGCGGGAGCCCGTAAAGATCAGGCCGGAGACATCCGGATGCGCGACGATGGCCGCCCCGACGGTCCGACCGGGGCCCGTGACCAGGTTCAGGACCCCGTCCGGGAGCCCGGCCTCTCGGAGGGCCGCGAAGAACCGGATGGCCGCGTAGGGGGTGTCACTCGCAGGTTTCAGGACGGCGGTGTTGCCCGTCAGGACGGCCCCGGTGGTCATGCCCGCCGTGATCGCGAGGGGAAAGTTGAAGGGGGAAATGACGCCCCAGACCCCGTAGGGCTTCAGGAGGCTTCGCGTGCGCTCGTTCTCGACGGAGCGGCCCATCTCCCGCTCGAAGCCCTCGTTGTCCTCCATGACCTGGGCATACCAGCGGACCAGATCGATGGCCTCGTCCACGTCCGCCATCGCCTCGGTTCGGTTCTTGCCGTTCTCGTGGCACATGAGGGCTGCGAGATCGAACTTTTCCCGGGCGAGGAGGTCCGCCGTCCTCCGGAATACGGCCACGCGCTCACGCCAGTCCGCGGCCGCCCAGGCCGGGAACGCACGAAGGGCGGCCTCCATCGCCCGGCCCACCTCTTCGCGGCCCGCCTTCTGGAAGTGTCCCAGGATGCGATCCGTGTTCGAGGGACTCCGGTCCGGGAAGGTGGAGTAGGAGGAGGCCTCTTTGCCCTCGATGAAGATGGGGTGCGTCCTCCCGAACTCCTCCTCGACGCGACGGAGGGCCTCGTCAAACCGTGCCTGAAAGCCCGCGACGCTCCCCGCCTTCCGCGCACGCAGATAGGTTGCCTCGTTCGTAAAGCCCATGAAGCCCCCTCCCAACGACCCGGCAGGCCGAATATAAGGCTACCGCTGGACCTTTCGGGAACGGGTCACTCCCATCGTCCCCTCCGCCAGAGATTCCGGAGGGTGATCCCGAGGACGTAGACGAAGACGGCTAGGAGCGCTCCGAGGAGGGACCACACGAGGGCCGAGAAAAGGAGCGCGCCCAACTCAATCACCGATCTCCCCGATATCCTCGGCCAACCGGCGCAGGTCGTATCGTTCGCGGCGGGAGGGGAGGAGCAAGGTCAGGAGCACGGACACCCCGAGCGCCGAGGCGAAGCTCATCAGGAAGAAGGTTGCCACGTCGGGCCCCGAGGCGACCAACCCGAGGACAAAGAGGGGGGCCCCGACCACGATGCCTGCCACCCCCGCCGCGGCGGCGGCGCTGCCCTCGATGCGCCCGGAGTAGAGACCGTAGAGCGTGGGGAAGGCGGCGGCGGCACAGACAAGGTCGGCGACCAGGAAGAGGAGGAGGACACTGAATCCGAAGGAGGCGATGGCGATGGCCGCCAGGGCCAGGAGGAGCGTCACGACCCGGGCAACGGCCAGGAGGCGTCGGGACGGCATCCGGAGCCCCAGCCGGGGTAGATCGGCGGCGAAGATGCTGGCCACGCCGTTAAGCAAGGAGTCCATTGTGGACATGATGAGGGCGAGGACGAGCACGAAGAGGACGAGGACCACCCACGCCGGAAACGTCGCGACGACGAGGGAGAAGAAGGCGGCGGAGGGCACGTCGGCGAGTCCGTACCCGGCGGAGACGATGCCGAAGAGACCCGCCAGGACGACCATCGGAATGACCGCGAAGGCCGCCACGGCCAGTCCGCGCCGCAGGACACGCTCGTTGCGACTCGTATAGAACCGCTGCCAATAGCCCTGGTTGAAGACATTCGCCCCCGTGATGGCGATGGCGACGAAGAGAGCAAAGTAGATCCCCGGCAGGGAGTCAAAGCGCAGGAGGTCCGGGGTGGTGGACACGATACGTCCGTAGATGACCTCCGGACCGCCCAGGGCCAGGGTGGCCCCCAGGAAGGCCACGGCCATCAGGGGCAGAATGACCAGCGTCTGAAGGCTGTCGGTGAGCACGGAGGCGCGGATCCCCCCGTAAGCCGTATAGGCGACGGTAGCGAGGCCCACGAGGAGCGCCGGGACGTAGAACGGGATTCCCGTGAGCAGGTTGAAGACCAGGGAGATGGCCGTCAGCTCCGCCGCCAGGAAGATGAACATGTAGAAGAGGGTCACGAAGAGGACGAGCGCGTACATGCCCGGTCCGTAACGAGCCAGGCTCAGCTCTGTGACTGAGTGGCCCTTCGGCGCGAGGCGGCGAACGCGAGGCCCAATGAAGTAGTAGATGACGAGGGGGATAGCACTCCCGATGCCGTAGCCCAGGATGGCGGGGAAGCCCCACAGGACCCCGGCCTCGGCGGGGCTGAAGAGAATCCAGGAGCCCATGACGGTGGCGATGAAGGTCGCCGTCGCCGTGTGGAGCCCCATCGAGTTCCGGGCCGTGATGAAGTCCTCCACGTTTCGGACCTGGCCGCGGGTCAGGACGAGGCCGGCGACGGCAAAACCCCCGACGGTTCCGAGGGCGAGGAGAACGAGGACCACTGGGTCAATCATGGCGGGCCCTCGGCTTATGGCGACCCTCAGATAAACTTGCATCCAAGTTGGATAGGCTAAACTCAAATAGGAGCCGCTAGTAGGCGGGCCGACCGTGATGGATCGTGCCTTGGTCCTCCTCTCGGGAGGACTAGATTCCGCCGTCTCCCTCTACTGGGCTCTGAAGAAGGGATGGTCCGTCTACCCCCTGACCTATCACTACTATGCGAGACCGAAGCGGGAGAAAGACGCCACGGCGCGGCTCGTGGCACAGTCCGGCTGCCCGGAGGACATCCTGGAGGTCGAGCTCCCCTTCCTGAAGGAGGTCGAGGACATGCCGGAGGATGGCCTCCAGAACCCCTCTCTCCGGAAGGCCCCCGGCTCGTACATCCCCGCCCGTAACCTGATTTTCTACGCGATGGCGGCCCACTACGGGGAGATTCTGGAGGCCCGGTGGCTTGTGGGCGGCCACAACGGGGCCGACGGGGGCACCTTCCCCGACGCGAGGCCGGCGTTTTTCGCAGGGCTGAACCAGCTCCTGGACGTGGGTCTCCTCACGGCTTCGACGTCCCCGTTGCGCGTCGTCAACCCCCTCGAGGGCCGATCCAAGGTCGACGTACTCCGCCTGGGGCAAGAGCTGGGCGTACCGTTCGAGGTGACGTGGAGTTGCCACTACGATCGCGCCGCCCCCTGCGGCGTCTGCTCGTCCTGTCGGGAACGGGAGACCGCCTTCCGTCGCCTCGGGGTGGAGGATCCCCTCCTCGCCGCGCCACGAGGGCGGCCATGAAACCGGGACCGTGAGGACATGCGGCTCGGCGTCACGGAATACATGGACTGCGCCCACTTCCTCCCGGGCCACGCCAAGTGCGGAAGCCTGCACGGTCACACCTACAAGGTGGAGGTCATCGTCGAGGGGGAGGCAAAAGGCGGGATGGTCATCGACTTCGCGGACCTCAAGGACCAGGTGCGGGAGGTCCTGGGGGTCTACGACCACCGCGCCCTCAATGACGTCCTGGACTACCCCTCCGTGGAGAACATCTGCGAGAGGCTCGGGTCCGACCTGAGGGAGCGCCTTGCGTTCCCCTTCATCGTCCGGGTGTGGGAAGGGCAGGGGAAATGGGCCGAGACTCGGGTCTAGCCTCCCCTTCGGCGGTGGAAATCACGTCCTGTAGGTTATATACAGGTGGATTAAGAACAGGGGACGCCCTATCGGGGACCCGACCATGAGCGAATTCCGCACGGAGAAGGACTTCCTCGGCGAGGTCCAGGTTCCCACGGAGGCCTACTGGGGCGTGCAGACCCAGCGGGCGGTGGAGAATTTTCCCGTGAGTGGCCTTCGCCTGCCGCCTCGGTTCGTGCGTGCCCAGGCCCTCCTCAAGCTGGCGGCGGCCAAGGCGAACGTGGAGGTGGGGTTGCTGGACAAGAAGCTCGGGCACGCCATCGTCCGAGCGGCCCAGGAGGTCCTGGACGGGAAGTTCGACGACCACTTCGTGGTGGACGTCTACCAGGCAGGCGCAGGGACCTCACAGAACATGAACGCCAACGAGGTCATCGCGAACCGGGCGAACGAGTTGCTGGGGGGCACGCGGGGCGGGTACGACCCAGTGCATCCCAACGACCACGTGAACATGGCCCAGTCCACCAACGACACGATCCACGTGGCGATCCACATCGCCGCCCTGGAGGCGATCCAGGAGGAGCTGCTCCCTGCCTTGACGGGTCTGGCCGAGGCCCTAGAAGCCAAGGCGCGGGAGTTTGACGATGTCCTCAAGATTGGACGCACACACCTTCAGGATGCGGTCCCCATCCGCCTCGGACAGGAGTTCAGCGGGTATGCCTCCATGATCCAGCACGCCATCGTCCGCGTCCGGCAGGCGTCGCACGCGTTGGAGGAGCTCCCCCTCGGCGGGACGGCCGTGGGAACAGGGCTGAACGCCCACCCCCGCTATCCGAAGTTGGCCATCGCGGAGGTGAGCCGGCAGACGGGCCTCCCGTTCCGTCGGGCGGACAACATCTTCGAGGCCATGCAGAACACCGACGCCACGGTCGAGGTGAGCGGGGCCCTCAAGACCCTGGCCGTGAGCCTCATCAAAATCGCCAATGACCTCCGCCTCCTGAGTTCCGGCCCCCGTACCGGACTCGCGGAAATCAGTCTCCCCGCCGTGCAGCCCGGCTCCTCCATCATGCCCGGGAAGGTGAACCCGGTCATGGCGGAGATGCTCAACATGGCGGCCTTCCAGGTCCTCGGCAACGACGCCACGATCACCTACGCGTCGCAGGCGGGGCAGCTCGAACTCAACGTCATGATGCCTGTCATTGCCTACAACCTCCTCCATGCCATCCAGGTGGTCGCGGGCGGCGTGGGTGCCTTCACCGATCGTTGCGTGCGAGGGATCGAGGTGGATCGAGAGCGGACCCGGTCCTTCGTGGAATGGAGCACGGCGATGGCCACGGCCCTCTCCCCCCGGATTGGGTACCACCGGGCCGCCGAGATCGCGAAGAAGGCCTTCGCGGAGGGGAAGACCGTCCGGGACATCGCGCTCCAGGAGGGCGTCCTGAGCGAGGAGGAGCTGGATGAGCTCCTCGATGCCGACGGTATGACGAGGGTGCTCGAGAAGTAGGCAGGACGCTCCCGCGAGTCAGCGTTCCCCTTCGAGGACCTCCAGCGCCTCGTCGCGACCTTTCTCCAGAACACGCCCCGATGCCTGGAGGTCCTCGAGCTCCTGGGGCGCCAGATCCCACTCGAGAATCTCGGTGACCCCCCCGGCCCCCAGGACCACGGGCATCCCGATGCTTACGTCCTTCAACCCGTACTCGCCCTTCGCGACGATGGAGGAGGGGATGAGGGCCTCCTGGTCCCGCAGAATGGCCTCGATCATGTCCGCGGTCCCGTTGGCGGGCCCGTACTCCGTGGCCCCCTTCCCGGAGATGATATTGATGGCGACCTCCCGGATGCCCTCCCGTATGGCAGCCCGCTCCTCCTCCGAGAAGGTCTGGGTTTCCCCTTCCACCGCCACCCGCGACCACACGGGAACCTGGCTGTCACCGTGCTCCCCCAGGACGTACGCCTCTACCCGCGTGGCGGAGACGGAGAGGTGGTCGGCCAAGGCCGTCCGGAACCGGGCCGTATCGAGCATGCCGCCCGAGCCCACCACCTGCGTTCGGCGGAATCCCGAGGCCTCCCGGGCCACGTAGTTCATCACGTCCATGGGATTTGTGAGATTGACCATGACCGCCTCGGGGGCCAGGTCGGCCACGCGCTGGGCGATCTCTCGCATGATGGGCGCGTTGGTGGCGAGGAGGTCCAGGCGTGACATGCCCGGCTGGCGCGGGCGACCTGCGGTCACGACGACCACATGGGACCCTCGAATCTCCTCGTAGCCGGCCGCGTGGATGGAGGTCTCGGCCTTGTACGCGACGGCGTGCCTCATGTCGTGGGCCTGGCCCCGGGCCAGATCCTCGAGGATGTCCACCATCACGATCTCGTCCGCCAGGCCACGCAGGGCGGTGGTGTAGGCGATGGTGCTGCCCAACCTCCCCGTTCCCACAAAGGACACCTTCATGCGCCGACCCCGCGGTCTCCTCGCGCCTAGCAGCGGGTCCGTTAAAGAGGTTTGCGGCCAACCTACGTGAGATACTCCTCCCGCGGATGGGCAAAGACATCGAGAATCTCCAGGTCCTCCTGGGCGACGGCGTCGTGCTCCGTCCCCGCGGGTACCAGGTAGGAGGAGCCGGGGGTCAACTCCGAGGCCTTTCCATCGATGATCATGCGCAGGCGTCCCTTCAGGAGGTAGCCCGCCTGCTCGAAGGGATGCGTGTGGGCGCCGAAGACGGTCCCTCCTCGAATCGTCCAGTGCACCAGCATCAGCCCCTCTCCGTGGACCAGGGTCCGTCGCACAACGCCTTCGCGCATATCGACTCCTTCCGTGTCGGCGATGGACGCGAGGAGCCGCGCTATTCTGTCTGTGACCATCCAATTCCCTCCCGGGAACCAACCCGAAAAGGTTGAAATAGCTTGGTCCGCGATGAATCGGGGGGCTTCTCATGCTGGGCACCACCCGCGTCACCAGGGAGGAAGCGTTGGAGTATCATCGCCGACGACCTCCCGGCAAACTGGCCATCACGCCGACCAAACCCACCGTCACGCAACGCGACCTCTCCCTCGCCTACACTCCCGGGGTCGCGGCCGTCTCGCGTGAAATCGACAAGGACCCCGCATCGGTCTTCGCCTACACGGGACGGGCCAACCTGGTGGCGGTCGTCACGAACGGCTCTGCCATCCTTGGCCTGGGCGACCTCGGACCCCTGGCCTCCAAACCCGTCATGGAGGGAAAGGGGGTCCTCTTCAAGAAACTGGCCGACGTCGACGTGTTTGACCTGGAGCTGGATTGCACGGACCCCGACCGTTTCGTGGACATCGTCAAGGCCCTGCAACCCGGCTTCGGCGGCATCAACCTCGAGGACATCCGCTCCCCGGACGCCTTCCTCATCGAGGAGCGGCTCCGGGACGAATTGGACATCCCCGTTTTCCATGACGATCAGCACGGCACCGCCATCATCTCGGGAGCCGCCCTCCTCAACGCCCTGGAACTCCAGGGCAAGGCGCTGGAGAAGGTGCGCATCGTCATCTCGGGGGCGGGGGCCGCCGGTCTCGCGTGCGCCGCCTTCTACGTGACCCTCGGGGCCCGAGCGGAGAATATCCTTATCACGGACTCGGTGGGCGTTCTGTACGACGGCCGCAAGGAGCGCATGAACCCGTACAAGGAGCGCTTTGCCCAGGACACCGAGGCCCGAACCCTCGCGGATGCCCTGAAGGGGGCCGACGTGTTCATCGGCCTCTCCGTGGGCGGCATCGTCTCGGCGGAGATGGTGACCTCCATGGCCGAGTACCCGATCGTCTTCGCCATGGCGAACCCCGATCCGGAGATCGGCTATGAGGAGGTCAAGGCCGTCCGCCCGGACGCCGTCGTCGCGACGGGGCGCAGCGACTTCCCCAATCAGGTGAACAACGTCCTCGGCTTTCCGTTCATCTTCCGGGGTGCGCTCGACGTCCGGGCGCGGGGCATCAACGAAGAGATGAAGGTGGCCGCGACGCGGGCGTTGGCCGCGCTGGCCAAGGAGGACGCCCCGGATGCGGTCCGCCGGGCGTACGGTGGGCAGGATCTGGCCTTCGGACCGAACTACATTCTGCCCAAGCCCTTCGACGAGCGCGTGCTGCTGCGGGTCGCGCCGGCGGTCGCCCAGGCCGCCATGGAGAGCGGCGTGGCTCGGGCGGACGTCGACCTCGAGGCCTACCGTGAGGAACTCCGGAGCCGCCTCGGGAAGGCCATGGAGATGATGACAGTCATCTTCAACAAGGCACGGACTGACCCGAAGCGGATCGTGTTCCCGGAGGGGACCCATGATCAGATCCTCCGAGCCTGTCACATCCTCGCCAGGGAAGGGCTGGCGCGCCCGATCCTGTTGGGGGACGCCCAGACCATCGCGGGGGAGATGAAGCGATTGCGCCTCGATTTTGAGGTCGAGATCGTCGATCCGTCGACCTCGGACCATTTCGACGCGTACATTAGCGAGCTGTATGAGCTTCGACGTCGAAAGGGGGCGACCATGACGGAAGCACGGGAAATGCTCCGCAACCCGAACTACTTCGGCGCCATGATGGTCCACCGGGGGGACGCGGACGGCTTCATCAGCGGATTGACGACCCACTACCCCGACGCCCTTCGCCCGGCCCTGCAGGTCCTCGGGACGAAGGAGGGGGTCCGGCGTGTCGTGGGCCTCTACATGATCACGCTCAAAGATCGCGTCCTCTTCTTCGCCGACGCGACGGTGAACATCGACCCGACGGCGGAAGACCTGGCCGAGATCGCGATTGCCGCCGCGGAGGCCGCCCGCCGCTTCGAGGTTTACCCCCGCGTCGCCATGCTCAGTTTCTCCAACTTCGGGAGCACGCGTCATCCGTTGAGCGACAAGGTGCGTCGGGCTGTGCAGCTGGTGCGCGAACGCGATCCCCAGCTCGAGGTGGACGGAGAGATGCAGGCCGACACGGCCGTGGTCTATGAGCTTCTCGAGACGACGTATCCCTTCACCCGACTGAAGGGACCCGCCAACGTCCTGATCTTCCCCGACCTGGAAGCGGCCAACATCGCGTACAAGCTCATGCAGCGGCTCGCGGACGCGGAGGCGACGGGTCCCATCCTCGAGGGCATCGGGGGACCGGTTCACATCCTCCAGCGGGGCGACGACGTGAAGGACGTGGTGAACATGGGAGCCATTGCCGTCGTGGGGGCGCAGGAGGCGACGGCACGGTTGTAGGCGGCCTAGCTCGACGCGTGGTCGATTGTGATGTCGTACGGGGTCGTCGACCCACTGTACACCCTGACGCTGCAGAAGACGGGGATTCGGCCGGGGTCGGAGTAAGAGAACCCTCTGCAGTATTCCCCCCCCTCGTCCTCAACGAAGACACTGTAGAGGCCGACAGGCAGAGGTACTTCGAAGAAGCCCTGCCGGGCTTCCGTCGTCGCGATTAGGGGCGTCTTCACGCGAAGGTAGGTGTGGTCCATCATATCGGCCCCCACAACAAGTTCGCGGACGTAAACGGTGCGGGAGACCAGGCTGACCTGGCAGTACGGGTTTCCGCCCACCAGAGGCATGCAGTTTCCCTCGCGGAGGACCACCTCGCCGTAGATTCCCTGTTCGATGCGAGGCCAGGCGCCGATAGGACTGAAGAGACTGCCGACAATTCCGAGCGTGACCAGCATGGCCAGCAAGAACGCGACGATGAGCCCCTGAGGCCACCGGAGGGCCGAGCGAGGTCCAGAACGCATGTGAAAGGTCTCATCCCGCCGGGTAGCTTAAGCATAGGGGGGAGGCCCTATGCCGAGCACCGACCCCCGCGACTTCCTGAGGCTGCAGTCGGAGGTGGAGGCCGCCGTCTCCCTCGGCCTGGTCTCGCGGGACGACCGCCTCCCGGAGCGGACCCTCGTGGACCGGGGGCGACAGCTCCAGGTCTTCAACGCATCCGATTTCGACGTGGGCGTGAACCCGGAGCGATTCCGGGACACGGAGGCGGGCCGGTTCAGCCACGGGAAGGTGGCTTACTTCCTCCTGGAAGTGCACGGGTTCGCCACCTACGAGGACACGCAGGAGGTCCTGGACGATGACGGCGGCCGTTGGAGGCATCCCCCTTGGTTTCCCACGCCCTTGTTATCACGTGAAATACTGCCGTCTCAACCCTTAAGTACGCTCCTCCAGAGACTCGGGAGACCGCCCACCTTCCCCTTCCCCGTGCCCGGACTGGTCCCATGGCGAAGAAAAGCGCCTCTCGTACCGCAAAGAGCACGAAGACCCGGAGAAAGTCTCCTGCTCGGAAGGGACGTGGAACGCGAAGCAAGGGGCGGGTCAAGGTCAGCAAGAAGCAGGCCGAACGCATGGCCCTGCTCCAACTCCGCATCGGCCGGGCGGCCCATCTGTACAGCATGGCCGCGGCCTTCGCCCTCGCTGCCAGCGGGATCCTCCTCCTCCTCACCCAAGAGGGTCGGCCTCTCCAGGACCTCCCGACGGACACCAAGATGGTCCTTCCCTGGCTTATGCCGATCCTGGCGGGGGGGTTCATCGCCGCGTCGGCCCTGTACCTGAAGTGGAGGCCCTACGCGGGCGAACGGGCGAGCCACCACTTTGTCCTGACCGTGGTCGCCCTCCTGGCCTCCCTCGCGACCCTCCTCTTCATCGCCCTTCGGAACCTCCAGGGCTTCAGCCCGCAGAGCCTGGTGTGGGTATACCCCACCGCCCTCGCCGGCATCTCCCTCACCCTCATCTCCCTGGCCATGACGTGGCGGGGATGGGGGCGGCGGAAGCTCCTCAGTATGCTCGCCGCGGCCTTCCCCCTGGCCTTGATGGCCTACGGGTTCAACCCCATCTTCTCCGCAGGCATCCCGTCGGACCTCCTGATCCTGACCTTCATGGGCAGCGCCGTCGCGGTCCAGTTCAGCGGATCCATGCTCCACGTCTCCTCCACCTCGAACCGGGTCCAGACCCGTGAGATGATTCGCGTCACCAACGACCGCCTACAGATTCTCAGCGAGCAGATCAAGGCCCAGAAGGCGGCGCTGGACTACAAGGAGAAGGCCCTCCGGACCAAGGAGGCCGACCTGGAGGTCCACGAGAAGGCCCTGTCCCAACGCCTCCGTTCCGTGGAGGAGGGACGGCGGGAGCTGGAGTCCCTCCAGGCCAAGGTTGATCGAAGTACCGGGGATCTCCGCCAGCTGGAAAAGAAGGTCGGCTCCCGTGAGGCGGAGGTCGCCACCCGGGAGGAGAAGCTCAGCTTGAAGCAGAAGGACCTGACCAACCGGGAGGGGGAACTCAAGAAGACCCTAAAGGGGCTTTCCCGGCAGGAGACGCAGGCCGCGAACCAGGAACGGAAACTGGAGAAGGGGCTCGCCGCCCTGCGGGACCGGGAGCAGGAACTAGCAGACCGGGAGGGCGAACTCCGGCAGGCCGAACAGGCCCAGAAAGAGCTCAAGAAGGAGCTGAATGCCACCCACCGGGAGCTCATGGAGAAGGAGAGCGAGCTTCGCCTCAAGGAAAGCGCCCTGGAGATGAAGGGAGGCGGCGTGGGCCTCGCGGCCCGGGACGTCAGCATTCCCAAACAGCTGAAACTCCTGGAATCCCGGCTACTCGAGAAGGAGAAGGAACTGAGCCAGCGGGAGCTCCAGCTGAAGAAGACGGGCCAGGAGGTCGAGACCGCCCTCCGAAAGGCGGAGGACCGGGCCAAGAAGGCGGAGCGGCGGCTCGCGAAGACGGCCGGCCAGAGAAAGGAGCTGGCCTCCCGGGAGAAGGAGGTTGCGAGCCGGGAGGGCGCCCTGCGTCAACGGGAGCACGACCTGGAGCGACAGAAGGCCCTCCTCCAGTCCTCCATGGCCAGCGTTCAGGAGAAGGAGGCAAAGTACGAGAAGCTCTACAAGCAGGCCCGCTCCCGAGCCTCCTCGGCCCGCCATACGGAGAAGGAGGTGCAGGACGGGCTCGCGGCCTTGCGTGCCCGCGAGGCAAAGCTGGACAAGATGCGGGCCTCCCTCGAAGAGGAGAGGGAGGAGATCAACGCCAAACTCCAGACCCTCCTGCGCAAGGAGAAGGAGGTGGAGGCCCGGGAGTCGGAGACCAGACTCCGTCTCCTGGAGGCGAACAAGACGATCAAGGGCATGGGGGTCCCGGGGGATACCCAGGCCCTCGCGGAAAGGGAGAAGGCCCTGGCGCTCCGAGAGAAGCGGCTCGGGGAGAAGGAGCAGGAGATCAAGGCCCGCCTCTACGAGAAGGTGAAGGCGCTAAAGGAGAAGGAGCACGCCCTTACGAAGGGGTTGACCATCGTGGAGGCAGAGGAGGTGGAGGAGCCCGACGAGGGAGCGAAGGCCCCGGGAGAACGGGCCAGCTCTGGCATTCCCCGGCTCGATGACCTCCTCATGGGGGGCATCCCCACCGGCTCCCAGATTCTCTACGTCGGACCCGCCTTCGTCGGCAAGGAGGTCGCCATCCTGAACTTCATCGCGGAGGGACTGCGGAGCGGGGTGCCCTGCGTGGTCATCACCACGTCCCGCCCCCCGGGCGAGGTGGCCAAGGACATGGGACCGATCCTGCCCTCGTTCATGGAGTATGAACAGCTGGGACTCATCAAGTGGATCGACGGCTCTACGCCCCTGGCGAATCCGAAGAAGAAGACGCCCGTGGTGGAGGGCAACACCTACGTCGTCGCGGGCGCGGGCGACTACGAGGGGATTCTTGGGGCCATGAACCGGATCGTGGAGGAGCTGAGCGGGGAGGATCATCCCTACTTCAAGCTCGCCTACATGACCCTCTCCACCTCCCTGACCCAGGGGAGTGACAAGGAGGGCCTGAGCTACGTCCAGCGCTTCGTGAACGGCATGCGGCAGGTCGACTCCGTCGGTATCTACGCGGTGGAGGGTGGAATGCACGAGAAGCAGCAGATCCAGGCGTTGGAGCATCAGATGGAGGGGGCCGTCCACTTCAAGGCCGAGCGGCGGAAGAACCTGCTGCAGGTGGCCGGCATCTGCGAGACGCAGACCCGGGACTGGGTGGAGTACAAACACGACAACCAGACCCTACGTCTGGGGGCCTTCCAGTTGGAACGCATCCGGTGAGCTGGCTTTGCCCGGGGAGAACCAGGCGAACTCCCAGAGGCAGGAAGCTTAATTAGCTCCAGGCAGCATGTTTCGTCGGGTAGCTTGGCCAAGGTGGAGCTGCGCCGACTTGTGAAGCGTTACGGGGACGTCCTCGCCGTGGACCGTCTCAGTCTCGAAGTCCGGGACGGGGGGTTCCTCGTTCTTCTCGGGCCGTCCGGATGCGGGAAGACGACCACGCTCCGCATGATTGCCGGCCTTGAGCGAGTGAACGAGGGCGAGATCTTCATTGGCGGAACGCTGGTCAACGACCTGGAGCCCAAGGACCGCAACGTGGCCATGGTGTTCCAGAACTACGCCCTGTATCCTCATATGACCGTCTACAAGAACATGGCATTCCCGCTCGAGAACTTTGGCTTCGGAGCGGTCGAGATTCATCGCAGCATCGGCCGGGCCGCGAAGCTCTTGGAGATCCAGCCGCTTCTCCAACGAAAACCAACAGAACTCAGCGGGGGGCAGATGCAGCGCGTTGCCCTGGGTCGAGCCATCGTCCGCGAGCCGCAGGTCTTCCTGATGGATGAGCCCCTGAGCAACCTGGACGCCAAGCTCCGAGTCCACATGCGGGCCGAGCTGAAGAAGCTCCAGAAGGACCTCGGCGTGACGACGATTTACGTGACCCACGACCAAGTGGAGGCGATGACCATGGCGGACGAGATCGCCATCCTGAACGAGGGTGTCCTTCAACAGGTGGCGGAGCCGAACACCATCTATTCCCAACCGGCGAACCAGTTCGTGGCTGCCTTTGTGGGCACCCCACCAATCAACCTCATCGAAGGGACATACACCAGCGGCGGGGTCCTCGACGCCGGGGAGTTCACGTACCCCCTCCCCGCCGAGCTCGACCAGGCCGCCCAGCGGAGTTCCGACGCAGAAGTCGTCATGGCCATCCGCCCCCAGGATGTGCGCGTAAGCCAGTCCTCCACCGGCGGCGACCAGAGCATCGCCGTGAAGGTCTACACGACCGAGCCCCTGGGAGATATGACGATTCTGGATCTCGCCGTCGGGGACACCCTTGTCAAGGCGGTCGTAAGCCCGGATTTCAAGGCGGAGATCGATGACCGGCTTGCGCTGGAGTTCCCTCCCGACAAGGTCTACCTGTTCGACGGGAAGACGGGGGACGCCCTGACCTAGGCGGGACCCCTCCGAAGGGGCCGGGAACGGCACGACAAAACTGGCTACCCCTTCACCGTCCAGCCAATCATACCGCGGATGTAGTACTTCTGTAGGATGGCGTAGACGATTATTGGGACTATCATCACCAGGAGCGCGGCCGCAGTGAGAAGACCCCAGTCCTTCTGGTACACACTGATGGCCACCCGAGGGACAAGCTGGGTCGACAAGAACAGGCTCGGATCTTGAATGAAGATTGTGGCAAAGAAGAAATCGCTCCACACCCACATGAACTGGAGGACGAACACCGAGGCGAAAGCCGGGAAGGCCATGGGAAGAACCACTCGGAAGAAGACCTTGAAATCCGAGGCCCCGTCCACCCTAGCCGCCTCCTCGATTTCGATGGGGAGCGTCCCGAAGAAGTTCCGCATGAAGAGGATGATCCATGGCAAGCCCCAGGTCATGTGAACCAGGATCAGCGCGCCAAAGGTGTTCACCAGATTCAGATCGACCATGATTTGAAAGAGGGGAATGGCGACCATCATCTGGGGAACGGCCATGAGGAGGACTATCGTCAGGAATATGTAGTCCCGGATGGGCCAGCTGAACCGGGCGAATCCGTACCCGGCCAGGGCCCCGACGACCAGGGGAATCAGCGTGGCGGGGATGACCACGATGAACGAGTTGCGCAATCCCACGATCATGGGGAAAACGTCGTTGAAGAGAACGACGGCAAAGTTGTCCAGGGATGGGTTGAAGGGGCTGAGAAGCCACCATCCGTTGAGAACCTCCCGCGTCGGCCTGATGGAGCCCATCACGACCCCCATGGCCGGAATGAGCCACGCGACGGCGGCCGTCCACGCCACGAGATGAATCGCTACCGTTCGCAAGGGGAACTTCATCGGCTCACCAGCCTACGCACGAGGAAGACGAGAGCCACGAGGGTAAGACCCGTCAGGACTGTCGCCACCACTGCGGCCCGCTCGAAGGCGAGGTCAATGAAGCCATATCGAAACATCTGAAGGGCCAGGACGTCAGCGGCCCCTCCCACGCCTCCACTCGGGTTTGTGGCCCCGATAACGATGTCGAAGATCTTCAGTTCCCAGAGAACCGTCATCGTGACGATGACCAGAGTCATGGGTTTAAGCAAGGGAAAGGTGATCCGGGTAAAGGTCCGCCAGGAGGATGCTCCGTCAATCTTCGCGGCCTCGAAGTACTCCCGCGGGATGGTGGTAAGCCCCGCGGAGTAGATGATGAGACTGAACCCCATCCACATCCAAACCGAGCCGAAGATTAGGCCAAAGAGCAGCGTCGCGGGCCGAGCCAACCAACTCGTAGCCAACCCCTCGACCCCGATCAGTTGGAAGAATGTCGGCACGATGCCAACGTCCTGTGTGTAGAGGAATCGAAGTATGAAGCCACCGACGATCATCGGTGTCACCATCCCGACGAACACGACGGACTTGACGATGGAGGCCCCGCGCACGCCGCGTAGGATGATGGCCAGGGCGAGCCCCGTGAACATCGTCAAGGGGAGGTGGATGGCGACCCAAATGCCGTTGTGAATGAGAGTTCCCCAAGGCGGTGACCCGGGGATGTTTGCCGAGTTTAGGGTGTCCCGGTGCGTCAGGACCGTGGCATAGTTGTCCAGGGTCATCTCGCCTCCCCCCGCTGGGAAGAAGCTGAGGATGAGCGTAGCGTAGATTGGGTATGCGATGAACAACGCGATGAGCAGCACGGCCGGGAGGAGGAAGGACAGGCGGCCAAGGCCCCTCCTGATGCGCGCCAGGGTGAAGACACGTCGAATGTGTTCCCGGCTGAGGCTTCGCCTGAGCCGTATCCAGCTAACGGGGACCTGCAACGTGCTCACCGCTGGCCGAGTCGCGCAACAAAGGGAAAGGGGGAGGGCAGGTCCCGCGTGCGGGACTCACCTCTCCACTACCGGGCGGCTTCGATGTCTGCCAGGACAGAGTCCAACTGCGAAGGATCGGCCCAGAGCAGCTGGAGCTGAGACCAGAAGTTCGTCTGGAACGATCCGCCGACGGTGTCGTCCAGATCCGCGATGATCTCCTTGCCGGCGATCAGATCACCACTGAAGGTCGGGGGCGCCTTGGTCGGGTCGGCGTCCACGTGGGTTGCGAAGTGGCCGCCTTGCTCGATCTGCTTCTCCTGGCCCTCGGCACTCACGAGGTAGTTGAAGAGCGACTGCGCCTCCGCCATCCTGGTCGTGTACGTTGGAACGAACAGGTAATCCACCGCGAAGACTATCCCCTGGTTAGCCACACCGCCGGGTAGGGCCATCGCCCGCATGTTCTCGGTGGTCCCTGTGTCCGTAATCTGCGACATCGTGGGCAGCCAGCTGCCCTGGAAGTACAGGGCGTTCTTCTCGTCCTGGAGGTCCTGTACCCCCGCCGTCCATTCGACGAGGGTGTCGAAGTACCCCGCTGTGAGGAGCGGCACGAGGTAGTCCGTGAAGACCGCCTTGACGTCGGCGTCCGTGAACTTCGCCGCACCCGAGACGAGGTCCTTGTGCATCTGGGCCCCGCCGTAGGTCGCGATGAAGTGCTCCGTCACGTCCGAAAGGGGCCAGCCCACGTCGTCCCCGCTCACAATCGGGGTCATCCCGTCCGCGGCGATATCCGCCAGGAGGGCGACGAAGGCGCTGTAGTCCGCCGGGTTCTTGTCCCAGCCGTTCGCGGTGAACAGCGAGTCCTTGTACCAGAAGCCGGGCTTGACCTTGCCGGAGTAGGCACCACCATAGATGGCGGACCCACTCTTGATCGGGTCCAAGGCACCGACCAGGTAGTCGCTCTCTGTTATCGTACCAGACATGTCGACGGCGTGACCGTCGATGCCGAATTGACGTATGAACCCGCTCGCCATGAAGATGACGTCCGCGGGAGTGCGTTCAGCGGCGAATTGGGCCGGTAGGATCGTCTGGAGGTCCTCCTGCCTGAAGGTCACGTCCGATACCTCGATACCCGTGCGCGCCGTGAAGTCCTCCAATACCGGCAGGAACAGGTCCCGCTCGGATCCCGACCAGGGGTGATAGACAACCAACACCGCGGGGGCGGCTGGAGGCGCCGCGAAGAAAATGACTGACGCGGTGACCGCGTTGGTCACGACAAGAAGGATGACCAGTACCGCGACTTGGGTTCCAGTCCAGCCGGCTTTTGCCGGCATTGGTCCTGCTTCTTCCATTTCTTATACACCTCTATCCTGCAATCGTTTCCCTGACGGGGCTTCGGCAGCACCTCTCAGGAACTCTGAGACTCCTCTGCCCCGCTGGCCTAGGGAAGGGAAGGCGTTATAAAAGCGTTTCGAAGCCCTACAGACCGGGAATCGGAGGAGGATCACGGCGAACGCCGAGCCGCCAACCCCCCCTCAGAGCGGGTGTTTCGTTCTCATTTTCGATACAGAGAACGACAATCCTTTAAGGTCCACCCCGAACGAACATGGGCTTGCGATTCGTTCCGCCCAGTCCCAGAGGCCCGAACCTGCCCCGTGTGGGGGTCAAGCTCTGTCTCGTGGGAGACGCGGCCGTCGGGAAGAGCTGCCTCGCAACGAGGTACATCTTTCGTCGCCACGAGCGCCGGTACCTCCGCACCTATCGGGCGCGCATCTTCCGGAAGAGGCTTCGCGCCGACTTCGGAGATGGTGGGCAGGGAATGCGGGTCGATCTCGAACTCTGGGACGCGCCGGGCCATCCTACGCTCTTCTCCGTGCTCCACGACGTGTACTTTCATCGGGCCGACGGGGTCCTCGTCGCCTGCGACGTCACCCGCCCGCGCACCATCCAGGACGTCCCCTTCTGGATCAAGGCCGCCCGGCGGGCCATCGCCAAGGCAGACACCCGCATCCTCGTCAATAAGGCGGACCGGTTGCGGGGGAGGAAGGTCCTGCAGGGCATGCCCCGGATGGCCCGCAGCTTTGACGCGCCTTGGGCCGTCGTGAGCGCGGCCTCGGGCCAGAATGTGGACGGCGCCTTCACCGGGCTCATCGGGGAAATCCTACTCCGTCGATGGCCGGCTGCGTATCGGGACACGCCCTGGCCCGAGGCGCCCCTGGATGCGACGGGTCGGGCCCTGGCTCCCTACCCCTCGGCGGCGGGGGCCCCCCTCATTCCCCGCTGAGGTACACTGGGGCATCAACCGGGTCGAGCAAGTCCTTTTCCGCCCCTTCCACGTCCCTCCCGAGCAGAAGGGCCGCGATCCGACGGAGCCCGACATGAAAGGCCTCGGTGTTGAGGTCGTACTGGATCGCCATGTGCGCGTAGGGCCCCACCTCCCCACGCCGTCGTAGAAACTCGGTGAAGTTCTTGTGGCTCGCCGGGAAAGGGCGCATGACGTAGGTCAACTCACTGGTCAGGCCTCCCGACATGAGAAAACCGTTCCACCGGTACTTCTCCTCCTCCGTCAAATGCGAGTCTGCCGGAACTCCAAACGCCACGGTTAAGGTGGGGTTGAGGAAGGAACGCAAGGAAATCACGTTGGCGAGGACCTCCTCCCAGTTGTACCCGTCGGGACCGGTCAGGTCCTTCAGGGACGCGACGTAGGGGCCCTCCTGGTACGGGGTGTAGTACGCCACCCCCTCCTCCACCTCATGGCGCGCGGCGAAGGCATCCACCGCGGCGTGGAAGGAAAGGTGGTTCACCGCGACGTCGTATGCCATGCTGAAGGCGACCTCCCGGGCACTCTCCGGCGGAACCTTCTCCTCAAACTCGGTGAATCCCAGGCTCAGGACCCGCAGCACCTCCTTCGCGAGGCCGAGGATGGGCGGGCCTCGTAGGTAGATCCCCCAGCGGTCCGGGCTGAGACGGAAGGAGAGGTAGTGTCCGAAAGCCTCGGCGCCGAACTCCTGCATCAGCTTGCGCACCGAGGGCGGATCCTCCCAAGGATCGTCCTCCCCCAGCCCTTTGTACGCTTCCTCCCACCCCCCCACTTCGATCACGTCTGCGTCCGTCCGGGTGCCCAGGCCAGGTATCCGAAGCCGGTCCTCCGGGCAGAGTTCAGGATGTTGGCTTCGGAAGGACTCGAAATCGATCATCCCGGCTCCGCCAGAGCCGCCGCCGCCTTAAGCCTTCCCGGTCGCCCGGGAGGAACTCTTCACTTGGGCGGGGAGATCCGCAACTTGACTGCCGGCGGGGGTCCGCGAGACGAGACCCGAAACGCGGGGAGCCTCCACGATCTCTGGGTCGAAGAGATGGCAGTTAACCATTCGACTGCGAATCACCAGGTCCCACGGTTCGACGGGTTCGCGGAAGACGACCACGATCTCCTCGTCGACCGTCTTCATCTCGAGCATCGCCTCGGCCAGCGGACCCTCCTTCCCGAACCGGGATTCGAGAAGGGCAGCGAGACGCTCCACCGTATCACCCTGGGCTCGAACTCGAAGGGACTGACCGTCTAGGTGGACGTCATCCATGGTCCGGATGACCTCCGCCACCTTGGGATCGACCAAGTGGGCCTCCAGTTTCTCCCACAGGTCGCGCGGCTCCCAGCCGCAGGACGCGAAAGCCTCGAGACACCGAGGGTGGAACCGGCAACCTGTGGGCGGATGGACGGCATCGGGCACCTCGCCCCGCGGAGTCGCTCGGGGCTCCCTCCTCGAGGGATCGGGAACCGGGATGGCCCTCATGAGAGCCTTGGTGTACGGATGCCAGGGGGAGGCGTAAATCTCCCGCGCGTCTCCGAACTCGACGACCTTCCCGAGGTACATGATGGCGACCCGATCGCACAGAAACTTCGCCGTAGCCAGGTCATGAGTGATGAAGAGGTAGGTGAGGCCGTACTTGCGCTTGAGTTCCAAGAGCAACTCCAGAATCTTGGCCCGGACCGACATGTCCAGCATGGCCACGGCCTCATCCGCCACCACGAAGGTGGGGCGGAGGATGATGGCTCTGGCGATGACGGCTCGCTGTTTCTGTCCGCCGCTCAGATCCGCAGGGTAGCGCCGGTACATCTCTTCGGCGGGCTCCAGGCCGACCTCGTGCAGGGCCTGGAGGACGCGCTCCTTCCTCTCCTCCTCTTCGTCCAGCAAGCCGTGGATCTTCAGGGGATGCGCGATGGCCTGGCCAATGGTCATCGCGGGGTTCAGGGAGGCGTGAGGATCCTGAAAGACGATCTGCATCCGGCGTCGGTAGGGACGAAGTTCTGCCTCAGTGAGATGGGTGATATCCTCCCCCTCGAAGAAGATGCGGCCCGCCGTAGGATCCGCAAGCCGGAGGATCGTTCGTCCCAAGGTGGTCTTTCCGCAGCCGCTCTCCCCAACGAGGCCGAAGATCTCCCCTCGGTTCAGGGAGAGGGAGACGCCGTCGACCGCCTTCACCGTGCCCCCCTTGCGGCCGAACAGCCTGCTGAGGAAGGAGCCCTGAATGAGAAAGTGCTTGCGTAGCTCCTCCACCCGAAGGATGGGCTCAGTCATCCTGGCCCCCGTAGAGGAAGCAGGCGACGCTGCCGTCCGGGACGGCGACGTGGGGCGGCTCCTTCGTGTGACACACCTCCATCACCTGCGGGCAGCGGGGGTGGAAGCGGCAACCGGACGGGGGATCCAGCAGGTCGGGCGGGGCTCCCTCGATGGAGCGGAGCTCCTCCGTCCCCAGGTGGATGACCGAGGACAAGAGTCCCTGGGTATACGGGTGCTGTGGGGCGGCGAAGATGCGAGATGTCTCGTTGACCTCGACCACCTTCCCGGCGTACATCACACCGACGCGATCGCAGGTCTCTGCCACGATCCCCAGGTTGTGGGTGATTAGGAAGAGGGACATGTGCAGAGACTCCTTGAGCCGCTCGATCAACTCAAGGATCTGTCCCTCCACGAGGACGTCAAGGGAGGTGGTCGGCTCGTCCGCCACGAAGAGTTCGGGCCTCATGACGAGGCCCATCGCGATCATGATGCGCTGGCGCATCCCGCCCGAGAACTCGTGAGGATAGTTTCGGAGGCGGGTCGGGGGGATGCCGACGGAGGAGAGGGCCTCGACGGCCCGTCGCACCGCCTCGTTCTTGGAAATCACGTGATGCGCGGCGAGCAGCTCGAGAAAGTGGTCTCGCACGCTCATGAGGGGGTCCAGGCGCGACATGGGATCCTGGAAGATCAAGACGATCTTCTCCCCGCGCATGCGCCGTATCGCCTCCGGGCCAAAGGTGGTCATGTCATGCCGGCGCTTGACCTCCAAGAGGCCCCTCAGTTCATGGGTCAACCCATCCTGCGCCAGGCCTCGGGAGCGAAGTTCCTCGATTGCCCACTCGACGGTGCGGGCGTCGAAGACGTCGAGACGCTGGCCATCGAGCCGGGACTCGAGCTCCCCTCGCAGTCTCCGCTCGTCCTGTTCCATGTCCGCCCGCTCCCGCTCGGGCATTCTGTATAGGATCTCCCCACGAATGGTGGTCTCGGGGGGGAGGATGCCAAGAAGGGCCTTCCCCAAGGTGGATTTGCCGCAACCGCTCTCGCCGACCAGGCCCAACGCCTCCCCCTCCTGGATTTCGAGGTTCACTCGGTCCACGGCGCGGACGTAACCTCGCCTGGTCCGGTAGAAGACCTCGAGGTCTCGCACTTCGATGAGGGGCCCCATCAACTCCGCTCCTTCTTGAGGAGGGGGTTGATGAGGTCGTTCAAGCCCTCCCCCATCATGCTGAGCCCTGCAGCCAGGAGGATAATCATGAGGCCGGGGAAGAAGGAGGTCCACCACACGCCTACCGTGAGAAAGGGCTGATTCCGCCCGAGGTCGAGACCCCAATCGGGCGTGGGCTCCTCCAATCCGAAGCCCAGGAAGCTCAGCCCGGCTGCGGTGAGGATGGCATCGGCCGCGTTAATCGAGAGGATGACAGGGATGGAGAGGATGACGTTGGCAAGGACGTAGGACCGGAGCACGGTCTGCGGGTCCGCTCCGAGGGCACGGGCTGCCTCCACGTAGTTCTCCTGCTTCACCGCGATTACGTGGTTCCGGATCACCCGGAAGTAGAGGGGGATGAAGACGACCGTGATCGCCAGGGAGATGTTCAGGATGCCCTTCCCCAGGACGATCGCGAGGGCGATGGCCAGGAGGATACCCGGGAAGGAGTAGATGGAGTCCATTACGACGACGAGTCCCCGATCCAACTTGCCGCCCAGGTAGCCTGAAAAGAGCCCTAGTGGGAGTCCCACGGCGAGGGCCACCGCGACCGCCGTGATCATGATCAGAAGGGAGGTGCGAGCCCCCCAGAGGACACGACTAAACAGGTCCCGACCCAGCCGATCTGTCCCCATCAGATGCGCCGAGCTAGGCGGTTCATTCCGTTCCCCCACGAAGATTTCCGTTGGGTCGTACGGTGCCAGGAAGGGTGCGGCCAGGGCGACGAAGACGAAGCTTGTCAGGAGGGCGACCCCGATCCACGTCATAATCCCAGTCAAGGTCCGGGATTCCTCGAAGAGGGGGAGGAGGATACGTCCGATGAAGGAGTGCTGCATCTTTGCGGGCAGACCCGAGAGGCCCGAGGGCCGTTTTGCCACCTCGCCCGCCGCCATGGCACCACCTAGTACTTGATCCGCGGGTCAACCGCCGCATTGATGAGGTCGACGAGGAGGCTGGATATCACCACGAGAAGGGCGAAGACGATGATGGCCCCCTGAATGACGGGAAAGTCCCGCTCTGTTACGGCGACCAAAAGGCGCGTCCCCATCCCCGGCCAATTGAAGACCCGTTCGGTCAGCACGGCTCCGCCGAAGAGCAGGGCGATCTGGAGCCCCATGACCGTGACTACAGGAACCATGGCGTTCTTGAAGGCATGCCGGTAGACCACCCCCCGCTCCTTCACTCCCCTTGAACGAGCGGCCTCCACGTAGTCGGCTCGCATGGTCTGAAGCATATTCACCCGCACGATGCGCGTGAAGAGGGCCCCAATCACCAGGCCAAGGGCGAGAGACGGAAGGATGAGGTGGGACACCGCGTCCCAGAACTTGGCCAGGTCTCCCTCAATCAGGCTGTCGATTGTGTAGATCCCCGTCACGTGTGCGGGAAACTCCCCACTCATCCGTCCGTTGGGCGGGAGCCAGCCCAGCCACACGGCGAAGACGAGCTGCAGCATGAGGCCCAGCCAAAAGATCGGAAACACGGCTACGACGATGCCGTACATCCGGAGGCTGACATCGGTGGGAGTATCCCGGCGAGACCCGGCGACCGCCCCCGTGACGACGCCCACAACGACGGCGACCACCATGGCATACATCGTGAGTTCGATGGTCGCCGGTAGCACGGCCACAAGCCGGGACCAGACCGTTTGGCCCGTGTATTTCAGGGATTCCCCCAGGTCCGGGACGGGGGGCTGCAGGTGAACCAAGTTGATGAGAGGGACGATGAGAATCGCGTACATGTACTCGAAATACTGGACGATGAGGGGCCGGTCCAGGCCGAGTTGGGCTCGCGCCCGCTCCACGACTTCTATCGGGGCTCGCCCCCCGTAGAGGGCGGAGACGGGGTCCCCGGGCAGGGCTCGGAGGACCAGAAAGACGACCGTCAGCAAGATGACGAGCATCGGGAGAGCCAAAATGAGTCTCGTCAGGATGTAGGCTGAAAGCGACGAGGTCCTTCCCATCGCGCAAGCTCCGCTTGGGCGGAACTATCTGGCCCGCAGATAAAAGGATTGCTAAGAGGGGAGAGGGAGAAGCTAGGAAGCTTCCCGCGTGGGCAGGACGAGGTCGGCGAAGATGTTCTGGCCGAGACCGGTCTCGATGGAGGCGAAATAGCTGTCCAGATATTGGTTCGCCAGGTCCACGTCGGGACCCACACCGTAGACGGTCTTGAAGGCCTCAGTCTGTTCCGGAAAGATGTCGGGCACCATGCTGTACAACGGGAAGAACAGGTCTAGGAAGACCTCGGAGGTGATCTGCCCGCGGTCTACGGCGGCGGCGATGGCCCTTCTGACCCACACGTTGTCGAAGGGGGGCATCTCGTGGTTGAAGATGAGGTAGCGAATCTCGGAGCCTGTGCCTGTTTCCGTAACGAGGCCAAGCTGAGCTTGCCGATTCTCCAGGTCGAGGAAATCATCCGGGGTCAGCTGACGGAAGGCCACATGGATTTGGCCCGTTTCGATCTGCGTCTTCAGGGCAGTGGAATCACTGACGAGATTCACCTGGACCTTCGCGCTCTTAGCCGCATTGGCAGGATCCCAGTAGGCGTCATTCCGAGTGAGGGTGACTCTCTGATCCGCCTGGTAGTCACCGCCGACAAGCATGTAGGGCCCCGTCCCGATCGGAGGGAGGCTCGGGTCCAGACCGGTCCTGAAGGCATCGGCAGCGTACGCCGTTGGAGAGACGACAGCGGATACCGAGAAGGCCATGAGGGCGTTGAAGAACGTGAAGGCGTTCTTCAGCCCGATTGTTACCTGGAGGGGACCAGTGACATCGACAGTGTCGATGATGTCCGAGAGCAGAAAGCCCGGATCCCCGCCCAATGTCCTGGCCCGGTCAAGGGAGAACTTAACGGCGGCGGCATCTACGTCAGTGTTGTCATGGAATTTGACCCCAGACCTGATGTTGAAGACGTAGGTGAGCCCATCCGCCGAAACGAGGCCGTTCGCCTGTGAGGGTACCTCCTCGGCAAGGAGGGGCACAATGTTGGCCGTGCCAGGCTCGTAGTCTAGGAGGGTCTCGAAGATATGCGCCACGACGAGATCGGAGAAGTAATCATAGGCGTCGGCGGAATCGAGGGTCGTGATCCGGTCGATGGTGCCAACCTTGAGGGTAGTCTCTCCCGGCTTCTCAATCGCGCCATACTTGAAGGGCCTGATAGGTTCCAGAGTCACGCCGGTCACGTCATCCTGGTAGACGACGCTTTGGCTACCTTGAAAGAGAGGCAATATCAGGGCGTCTTCAGCCATTTTCCTTTGGATTTCCGCAAAGACCGTCGTCCGCTCGGCGCCGAAAGTGGTCCTCTCCTCGAGAATGGCGAGGTCCATCAGGGGGTCGCTATAGAGGACCCCTAGCGAGGCCCCCCCTGCGGTGCCCATGAAGGGAGCGATGTAATTGTCCGCGTCCGCATAGTCTGGGAACCACCCCAGAATGAAGAACCCCATTTCGCCGAGCTGGTCTATGTACGTGGCCCACTCGGCCGACTGGAGCGTGACGTCTATCCGCCCCGTCGCCTCGAGGTTACTCTCGATGATTGAGGCGACATCGGGTGTCTGCGTCCCGTAGTGAGCGATTGGCCACCACAAGTCGATGCTGAGACTCGGGGTTCGGGCCGCGGGTGGGGTCAGGAGGACAACACCCAGAGTTGCTCCGAGAACGACGGCGGCGGCACCCAAGGCGGCGATTATGATCAAGGCGTTTCGTTCCACGGTTTCCCCCCCACAGTCGCCAGGTTCCCTGGCCTGTAGAGAAAGCGGCATAGGTATGACCGTTTATAACCCTTGTCACATGGGCCCCTGCCTGGCCGGAAGGTCCCTGCTCCTCCCGAGCGCAAGGCGACTGAGCGGCTGCTACGGGTGCGCTCCTTAAGGCTCGAAGGATTCGAGGGAAGGCTGACGGACGCGTCGCCTCAGGCGACCCAGGACCTGGGTCACCTGTTCCCGGGAGAAGTTCTTCTCATCGCAAAGGAAGGATAAGACGCCCTCCGGGTCCACAGGTTCTTGCTGAAGAGCATACTCCTTCGTCAGGGGCGGGTGGAGAAAGAGGTCACGAATCTCATCGTAATCCGGAGCGAGCTGCTCCCGAATGTCAATCGCTAGGTCCTCGAGACGCCCGTGGTCTCGAAGAAGTGCCAAGGCCTTCTTTGGCCCAATTCCATGGACGCCGGGATGGTAGTCCGTCCCCACCAGAATGGCCAGGTCGATCAGCTGCTCGCGGGACATCCCCAGGTGTGCAAACAGCGACTCGGCCTGAATCAGCTCCGGCTCCAAAGGACGGGAGGTCTGGTGACTGGGGAGGAATTCACGACCGGCGATGGTCAGATAACGCAGGAGGCGCGGCGTCCCATACAGAAGGGCATCATAGTCCCGGGTGGAGGTCGCCCACACATCCCCCCGCGCACAGACGAAAGCCGCCTGGGCCTCGCCCTCGCCCGGTGCCTGGATCCAGGGAATGCCAAGGAGGGTCAATAGTCGCTGGGCATCGCGTACCATCTCCTGGGTCAGAACAGTGGAGGTGACCGCCTTCGACCAAGCCGTGGCGTAGTCCTCCCGGGCCACCGCCTCCGCGTACGCCGCCTTCGCCTTCTCGCGGACCCGCCGTCGACTGCGGAGCTCAGCTCGCTTTCGTTCTGAGGGCCAGCCGTCGAACACGAAGACCAGGTCCATCGCGTAGTCCGAGATGAGCCGGGTCGTGCGGTAGAGGAGGCCCACGAGGTGCGAGGTGGCCCGTCCCTCTTGATCCGTCAAATGGCTTCCGTCAGGGCGTCGAATGAGGGCGAGGAACTGGTAGAGGACGTTGTTGCCGTCCACCGCGAAACTCCGACCCCGGAGGTCGTCCAGTCGGAGGATGGTCGGCTGGACCAGGGGGGTGAGGTTGACGCCCATGGCAGATTCGGAGAGCGCGAGCGCCCGTCTTAATCGTTGACCCGGCGGGCCTAGCCGTGATAGGCCACCCGGCGACCCGGTCCGCCCTCCCCCTCCTCCTCGAGGTGGTTGCGATTCATGACCTGGGCCTTGGCGACCTCCCGCTTTGCGGCGGCCCGGAGGTCGCGCATGGTGACGAGGCGACGAATCCCGTCCCGACGGGCGGCGTAACGCATGGCCTGGCGGATGACATTCAGGATATGGCCACCGGCGAGGCGGTACTTGCGCGCCAGCACGCGGTAGTCCACATCCCCGCTCACGGGGGCCAGGGGGGGCATGAGCTTTCGGTAGATCTCCTCCCGCATCCCCGGGTCCGGCATCTCGAACTCCACCGGAATGTCAATGCGCCGATCCAGGGCGCGATCCAGGACCTTGGCCAAGTTGGTGGCCAAGATGACCATCCCGGGGAAGTCCTCCAGCCGGCTGAGGAGGACGTTCACGTCTCGGTTCGCCCACGGGGCCGCGGTCTGGCCCCGCCGATGGAACACCGCGTCCGCCTCGTCGAAGAAGAGCACAGCGTCCTCGTTCCAGGCGTCGAGGAAGACTCGCTCGATGTTCTTCTCCGTCTCCCCCACCCACATGTTCTCGAGATGGGCGTAGTTGACCACCATGAGGGGCTTCCCCATGGCATGCGCGAGGGCCTCCGCGGTCATCGTCTTCCCCGTCCCGGGAGGTCCCGCGAAGAGGAGGGAGAGGCCCTTCTGCTTCCGGATGACATCGGAGAGTCCCCACGCCTCGAAGATGAGCCACTTGTGGCGGAGCTCCACCAGGGCGTCTTCGATGGCCTCGCGCGTGTTCGGCGGGAGGACCACGTCGTCCAGGGTAAACCGCGGCTGGAGGATCTGGTAGAGCTCGGTCCTCCGGGACTCCTCCTCGGAGGGCTCGAAGAGTTCGTCCTCCTGGAGCGCCTCCTCGGTCTCGTAGATACGCACGCCTGCCCGAATGAGGCGCTTTAGGGCAGCGAGGTCCTCGCCGCTGATGTGCTCGCAGCCCCCCGTGACCCGTCCGCAGGTCGGGCACTTCACGTAGAGCTCGCGGTCCTCTTCCTCCTCACCCACGGTCGACCCACCTGGTCCCCCCTCGGTGGTCCCCCCCGCATTATCTTGGCCCCCGTATATATAACGATGAGTCGCGGCCTCCCGGCACCGGGCCCCGCCGGGCCTGAGCAGACCGGGAAAAAGGTTAAGGCGAGAAGCCTATGGAGCGGGTGACCGGGGTCCGGGTGGGGCAGGGTGGAGCATTTCGCGACGGACAAGGAGGTGGAGCGGGCCTGGGGAATCCTCCGTTCCACGGGCGCCCTGAAGGAGGGCCACTTCCTCCTGCCCCGCACGAAGCTTCACTACGAGCGGTTCTTCCAGGTTCCCCTCGCCCTCCAGAACTCCCGCGACGCCAAGATCCTCTGTGTCTCCCTCGGACGGGTCCTGCGCCGCTCGGGCATTCTCCACCGCCTGGAGAGCGACAAGCGGTTCGCGGTCATCGCGCCCATGGATGCGGGCATCCCCGTGGCCTTCTGGATGGGCGAGCACCTCGACGCGGATCGCATCCTCTGGGCGAACCGTTCGGGCGACGGGTGGAGGTTCCGCCCCTTCATCGACATTGACGAGGACGACCAGGTCATCCTGGTGGACGATGCAATCCTCACGGGGGGTACCCTCGCCTCGATGGCCGAGTACATCCGGTCCAAGGGCTCCCGCGTCGTGGCCGTCGCCACCATCGTCGACCGGCGAGAGAAGCGGGAGAGCTTCGACGGAAGCCCGAGCTACTGTCTCCTGCACGAGATGGGCGGCAAGCACCGGCCTAAGAAGTGTCCCCTCTGTGAGAAGGGCGTCGAACTCGTCGAGCTCATGCCCCGGGCCCAGGCCAATCCTTAACCTCCGTCCGTCGATGGGCGTCCCGGTTGGGCCATGACGCGGGTCAGCCTGGTGACGGGAGCCTCCCGGGGGATTGGACGGGCCACGGCCCTCCGCCTGGCGGAACAAGGTCACGACGTCGTCGTCAATTACGCAGAGCGGGAGGACGCGGCGCGGGAGGTCGCCGCGCGGGTCGAGGAGGTGGGACGGAGGGCGATCGCCCTCCGGGCCGACGTGGCGTCGCGGGAGGAGGTTCGTTACATGGTCCGCCGATGCGAGGAGGTCCTCGGCCCCGTCGCCATCCTGGTGAACAACGCCGGCATCTACCAGCGGGTCACGGTGAACCAGCTGGAGCCGGCGCGGTGGGAGAGGACCCTGGGCGTGAACCTCACGGGGGCGTTTCACTGCATCCAAGCCGTCCTTCCGGGGATGCAGAAGGCCGGTTGGGGTCGCATCATCAACATCTCGAGCCAGATTGCCGTTCGCGGGACGGATCATGGTGCCGACTACGCAACCGCGAAGGCGGGCCTCCTGGGTCTAACAAAGGCCATCGCCCTCGAGGTGGCGCGCGAGGGCATCACCGTCAACGCCGTAGCCCCGGGCACCATCGAGACGGACATCATCGCCGACTACACGGACGAGGACCGGGAGGCGCGAAACCGCCGCATCCCTGTTGGACGCATCGGGCTCCCGGAGGAGGTGGCCTCCATGGTCGGCTACCTCGCCTCGGAGGAGGCGCGCTACGTCACCGGGGCGACCTTCCACGTGAACGGCGGCTACCTCATCGTGTAGGGAGCTCCTCCCACCGCCAACGTTCCCGGAAGAGCTTCACGTCCGCGAGGACGGAGAGCGCGTCCTCCCTGGGGAGGGCCAGCAGCACGGCGGTGACGTGCTTGCACATCGGCCCGGCGGGGATGTTCTTCAGCCAGTCGGGACAGTCGTGCCGCACGACACGGGTCTCCGGATCGAGGAGGACGGTGTATCGGCTCACCGCGGCCCGGACCGAGCCATCCTGCCGCTCCACCTTCACCTCCCCCACGAGACCCTGGGCTCTCTCCAGCCGGGGCTTGGTCGTGAGACGGACGAGGAAGTCCGTGGGTGTGGGCGTCTCGGGTTCCCCCCCGAAGTCGTCCAGCCTGGTCGCCTTCACCCGTCCGTGTCGGGCCTGGAGAACGCCCTTCCGGTAGTCCCGCATTCTCCGCAGGGCCCGGTGTTGGTCCGGCGTGATCACGCCGAGCATGTCCAGCACCTCCAAGCAGTTCTCCGGCGCGTACCCGTGGAAGTGGTTGTTGAAGTACCCGTAGACCGCATCCGCCTCACGGGCCGTCTCCTCCAGCCGGGGCACCCACGGCTCCAGCTCCTCGGGCGTGTATCGGTAGTCATACCAGGGGTCGACCCCGTGGCCGTGCCAGCGGAAGTAGGCGAGGGAGGAGGTGACGTGGACCTCGGGAGGGAGGAGGGGCTCGTCCACGACCGTATAGGCCACCCGGAACTCCCGGAGCAGGTCAAAGGCCTCCGGAACCATCCAGCTCTCGTTGCGGAACTCGATGGCGAAGGGGAAGTCTGCGGGTAGGGCCTCCAAGAAGGCGCGTGTGGGATCCTCGCGGAAGCGGAGGCGCGGCGGGAGCTGGAGGAGGAGGACCCCGAGCTTGCCCGCCTCCAAGAGGGGCGCCATGAGGTCGCAGTAGGCCTGAACCTCCCGGTCGGCGCCCTTCTCGACCTTCAGCAGTCGGTCGTGGGTCACGGTCCGGGGGACCTTGGCCGCGAAGGTCATTCCCCCCGGGCTCCGGGTGGTCCACCCCATGACCATGCCCGGGCTCGGCACGCGATAGAACGTCGAGTTGATCTCGGCGGTGTCGAACACGGAGGCATAGGCCTGGAGCTTGCTGGCGGACCGCCGCTCGTAGAACGGGCCAATCCATTCCTCGTAGTCCCAGCCGGAGCAGCCCAGGCGGATGTCGCCCATGCGTGAGACCATCGAAGCGAACTACTTGACCATTCACCCCTCCCCTTCCTGCCTCTTTAAGACCCTCCGGGGGATTCCCTCCCGGCCAGGACCTTGCTCGAAGAGGTGAGGGTGGGGACCGGGGGCTGGGCGTACTTCCAAATCCCCGGCATGGACTCACTGCAGGCCTATGCCCGGGCCTTCGACTACGTGGAAGTCAACAGCACCTTCTATCAGATCCCGCCCCTCGACATGGTTCGATCCTGGCGACGTCGGGTACCCGACTCCTTCGCCTTCACCGTCCGGTGCCACCGAAGCATCACCCACGCCCACGCCTTTGACCCGACGGACCGTGTCATCGAGCGGATGGAGACCATGGCCCGGATCGGGGAAACCCTCCGGGCGGAGGCCCTTCACCTCCTCACCCCGCCGAGGTTCCGCTTTGCGGCGAAGGACGTGGGGAACCTGGGGCGGTTGCTGGACGCCGTCTCCGTGGACGGGATCCCCCTGGCCTTGGAGGCACGAGCCTACGGGGGGGAACATCTTCCGAAAGACCTCAGACGCCTCATGGAGGATCGGGGAATCGTCCACGTGGTGGACCTCTCGAAGGAGACCCCGCAGCTTGCCTCCCCCACCCTGTACACGCGCCTCTTCGGACAGGGGTACCACACGGTCTACCAGTTCTCCGACGAGGAGCTACAGGGGATCTACGACAAGGCCCAGAAAGGGGGCTACCGCAGGGCGCTGTTCACCTTCCATGGGGTCCGGATGTACGCAGATGCCGGGCGATTCCTCAATCAGCTAGTGAAGCGGGTTCGCCCCTCGGCCCACGCCTCCGGTCAGCGAAAGCTGCCGTAAGGGCAAGGCGCCCACGCAGGCCCCGGACCCGCCGGAGCGAAACTCTTTATTCCCCACGGGAATCGAAGAGGTCGGTCGCATGAAGACCGGCTCCCGAGACGGTCTGGATGTCCTCTACGATGACGAGGCCGAGCTCCTCCTGGCCGAGCGGGAGCGCGTCTACGCCCGCCGGGGTCTCATCCTAGAGGCGTTCCGAGGGGGCGGGTTGAGCAAGAGGCCCTTCCTCCCCCCGGGCCTCTGGATGATCTACCACACCAACCAGCGGGTGGTCGGTCTGCGAGATCCCAAGGCGAGCTCCAAGGAGGGACAGGAGGGGTACGCGGGGACCCTCCAGGCCATCGACCGGACGCGATACTTGGGTCCCAAGGCGGAGGAGAGCCTCCTGGAGTACTTTGAGTTCCCCTTGCGGGACGTCGAGAAGGTCAGCAAGCGGAGTCGGAAGCACCTCCAGATGGTCGTGCGCTCGGACGCGGAGCGATACTTGCTCCGGTTTAGACCGTGGGGAGCGGCCTGCCGTGCCTTCAGCGTCCTCCTCCGGCAAAAGAGGCGGGCGTGACGTTCTGTTGTAGTCTCATTCGCTACATAATGTTCATATAAACCCCTTATCTACAGGGGCCGGAAGGGCCAAAGGTAGGAGGCGGTGCTATGTCCTACGACATACGGGAAATCAGCCTGGACCGGAAGGACCGAAAGGCTCGGAAGAACGAGAACTGGATGTACGACTCCGATCCGCGGGGCACGGGGCAGACCGTGGTCCAGCGGTACCAGGAGTCGCGGGATGTCAGCGCCACGGTGACGATGCCCTCCAAGCTGCGGAAGGGCCTTCCTCGACGCACCGGCTCCCTCTGCCCTGAGTGTGTTAAGATCATCCCGGCGGTCCTGTATGAGGAGGCGGGCGCTCTCGTCATGAAGAAGGAGTGCCAGGATCACGGCGAGTTCAAGGAGGTCTGTTGGTCCGACGTTGACATGTACCTCAAGGCCGAGTCCTGGGCCTTCGACGGCGTGGGCATCCAGAACCCCGCCATCACGGACGCCACCGTGTGCCCGTACGAGTGCGGTCTCTGCAACCTCCACTACAGCAACACGGCCCTCTGCAACATTGACCTGACGAACCGGTGCAACCTGAAGTGTCCCATCTGCTTCGCCAACGCCAACGCGGCAGGGTACGTTTTCGAGCCCAGCTTCGAGCAAATCCTCTACGAATTCGCCGTCCTCCGGGCCCAGCGGCCCATCCCGGTGAACGCGATCCAGTTCTCCGGGGGAGAACCGACCATCTCCCAGGACTTTGTGCGTTACGTGAAAGCGGCCCACGAAATGGGCTTCGCCCAGATCCAGGTGGCCACGAACGGCATCCGAATCGCCACCGAACCGGGCTTCATCGAAGACGCCGCCCAGGCGGGCCTCAACACGGTATACCTCCAGTTTGACGGGCTGAAGGAGGAGAACTACATCCTGGCCCGGGGCAAGCCCCTCCTGCAGATCAAGAAGAACGCCATCCAGCGGATCCGGGAGATGGGCGAGCCCCGCCCGACAATCTGCCTCGTTCCCACCATGGTGGGCTCCTTCAACGAGGACCAGGTCGGCCCCATCATGGATTTCGCCGTCGCGAACAGCGACGTGGTCAAGGGGGTCAACTACCAGCCCGTGAGCCTCACGGGACGGATCCCCGACGAGGAGCGGGAGAAGCTCCGGTACACGCTGAGCGACCTCGCCCACGACTTCGCGGACCAGACCGGGTACGCGGAGCCGGACGACTGGTATCCCGTCCCCTTCGTCGCCCCCATCTCCGAGCTCGTCAGCATCCTCACGGACAGCCCGAAGACCTCCTTCACCTCCCACCCGGGGTGCGGCCTGGCGTCCTACCTCTTCCTGGAGAAGGACAAGGATCCCATCCCGCTGACCCGCTTCGTCGACGTGGAGGGGTTGGTGGAGGACATGTGGGAACTGGCCCAGCGGGCCAAGGACTCCCGGATCAAGTTCGTCTCCAAGATCAAGGCCCTGAACCTCCT
>JBHIDH010000001.1:0-110494 GCA_046759985.1 Thermoplasmata archaeon | reverse complement strand
TCTCGCTGGCGGCGGCGATGCCTCGCACGGGCCTGTACTCGGAGGTGAAGTACTGCGTCGAAAGGCCGATGAGGAACCCCCCGAGGAGTCCGACGACGAGGGCGAGGAAGGGGCCCAGCGCGTCCGCGCCCAGCAGGAATTGCGAGGCGAAGTAGCCCACGACGATCATGACCGCCGTGCTCACGTAGATGCCCCGGTTCAACGCGGACCGCGCGGCCTTCGCCTCCTGCTCGTATCCCTCCGCCACCTTCCTCGGTCGGACGACGGCGATGCCCGCCATCGAGGCGACCAGGCCGACCGCGCCCATGAGGAGGGGGAGGAGGGCAAAGTTGAGCCCCAGGCTTGTGTCCGCGATGGCCAGGACCATGGCGGCCGCGAGGGCGGACACGTAGGACTCGTAGAGGTCGGAGCCCATCCCCGCCACGTCCCCCACGTTGTCCCCCACGTTGTCCGCGATGACCGCCGGGTTGCGCGGGTCGTCCTCGGGGATGCCCGCCTCCACCTTCCCGACGAGATCCGCCCCGACGTCGGCGCTCTTTGTGAAGATGCCGCCCCCCACCCGCAGGAACAGGGCAACAGAGCTTGCGCCGAAGGCGTACGCCAGCCAGACCTCGGGCTCGGCGGGAAAGGCCGCAAAGAGACTGGTGAGCCCCAGGAGGCCCAGGGCCACCGAGACGGACCCCATGACGGCCCCGCCGAAGAAGGCGACCCGCATCGCCCGGGTGAAGCTCATGCTAACCAGGTTGGCGGTCCGCACGTTGGCCCGGGTGGCGATCCACATGCCGAAATAGCCCGAGCCGAAGGAGGCGGCCGTCCCCAGGGCGAAGGCCAGACCGAGCTCGGCATGAATCGTCCCCGGCGATATCAGGAGTGTCAGGACGAGAACCAGGACCACGGTGAACAGGATCAGGGCGGTGAGTTCGCGCCGCAGGAAGACGGCGGCGCCCTCCTGAATGAAGCGGGCGATCTCCTGCATCCTTTCGTTGCCCGCAGGCTGATGAAGGATGGACCGGGCGAGGACGGCGGCGAAGATGAGGGTGAGGCCCGCGACCCCGAGGGCCGTGAGGACGATGTGAAACATGACGCATCTTCTCGCTCTGAGTCTCGCGCGGAGGAGGTGCGTGACCCATATAAACTCGTGGCAGTCTGGCTCAGAACAACGCGAACAGCGGGTTGCCTAGGAGAAACGCGAGGAGGAATCCTACGGTCAGGGGGAGGAGGAAGGGGATCTGCGGCGTCACCCAGACACGTCGGAGCCCGGCGGCCCGGAGGGCCTCCAGGTCGGCCTCCCGGGTCGTCGTTCGCGGGAACACGTGATGGGTCATCTCACCGTCCTTCACCTCCTGGAGCGTCCAGGCGAACCGCGGGAGGTCATCCACCGGGGCCTTGTAGCCCACCAGGAGCTGGGGCCAGCGGCGGTCTCCACGGGCTAGGTTCCGGACCAGAAAGACCACGGGCAGCCCGAGCAACAGGAGGGCCCCCAGGAGCAGGGTCGAGAGGGCGAAGGGAAAGAGGAGTTCGAAGGGCCCCAGGAGCGGAGGGTCCACCGAGAGGAAGGGAAGGGGTCCCAGGGCCGGATAGCCGGGGACGAGGACGCCGATGGCCATGAAGGCCTTCGCGTCGGCCCCGCCCTTCAGGAGGCTCAGGTAGTAGAAGACGTAGCCCAAGAGGATCACGGTGAGGATGCCGAGCCCGCGGAGGATGAGCTGCTGCTCCTGGGATTCTGAGAACCCGAGCACGAGAAGGAGGACCGCCAGACCGCTCACGCCGTAAAAGAGGAGGGTCGAGCCATAGGCGAACGCGCCCCCACCCCGCTCCCAGAGGACATCGAGGAAGAGGAGCGCGGGAGGGACGAGAAGGAGGTAGGGGAGGGGTTCGTCGGTGGCAAGGACGAGCTCCGTTGTCAGGAGGGCAAGCCCGACGCCGGCCATGAGGGCCCACGGCCGGTCGCCCACCCGTCGCGTTCGCCAGTCCGCCATCGAGGCGTAGGAGAGGATGAGAGCTCCCACGAGCAGGCGCATCAGCGACAGGTGCACGGGGGCCAGAGTTACCCACGGCTACATAAGTTGGACCGTCCGAAGGACGCCCGGGGGGGGGGGGCTGGCAGGCTGACCGGGGGCGAGAACCACCTGCCAAAGCTTTTAAGTGGGGGGCCTGCTAGCCGCGCGCCGGGAGAGCCAGATGGCAGCGGAGGTCGTGCAAGCGCGCGAACCCGTTGGCCCCGAGGTTCGCATCGAGCTGAGTCGCGACCTTCGATTCTTCGACATCACCATGATCGGGATCGGGGCCATGATCGGGGCCGGCATTTTCGTCCTCACCGGGAGCGCGGCCCGCCTGGCCGGGCCTGCGGCGCTGATGGCCTTTGTCATCAACGGCCTGGTCACCCTGCTCACGGCGTTCACCTACGCCGAGCTCGGCTCGGCATACTCCCAGGCGGGAGGCGGCTACGTCTGGGCGCGAGAGAGTCTGCCGCCCCCCATGGGCTTCATCAGCGGCTGGCTTTCGTGGGCGGCCACCCTCATCGCCTGCGCCCTGTACGCCTCGGCCTTCGCCAGCTTCTTCAGCTTGGCGTTCGAGGAGATCGGGCTCCAAGGGATCCTCCCGCCGACTGTCTCTTTGGGCGGCCTGACCTTCAACCCTCTCGTCAAGGCCATCACCGCCTTCATCGTCATCTTCTTCGTCGTCATCAACTACGTGGGGGCTCAGACCACCGGCAAGACGGAGAGCGCGATTACCTTGGCGAAGATGGGGGTCCTGGGCCTCTTCATCGCCATCGGCATCAACGCGATGCTTCGGGACCCGACGGTGGGCCAGCGCTTTTTCGACGATTTCGTGCCCGCGGGGGCGGGAGGCATCTTCCTCGCCATGGGTATCACCTTCATCGCCTTCGAGGGATACGAGATCATCGCGCAGTCTGGCGAAGAGGTGAAGGACCCCCGACGAAACATCCCCCGGGCCATCTTCCTTTCCATCTTCGTCGTCGTGATCTTCTACGTCCTGACGTTCATTGTAGCCATGGGCGTGACGGAGTGCCCCGTCCCCGCTCAGGCCTATCTGTGTCTCGGGAGCCAGGCGGAGCCGGAGCTGGCGATGATTCGGGCGGCCCAGTCCCTCGCCGGCCCCCTCGGGCTTACCACCATGCTCCTGGGGGGTTTCCTCGCAACCACCTCCGCCCTCAACGCCACCATCTACTCCTCCTCCCGGGTGAGCTTCGCCATGGGGCGGGACAACACCCTCCCGCGGTCCCTGGGCCGCGTCCACCCCCGCCGACAGTCCCCGGGGAACGCCGTCGTGACCAGCGGGGTCATCATCACGGTGTTTGCCTTGGTCCTCCCCATCGAGCAGATCGCCGCCTCGGCGGCGGTGATGTTCCTCCTCCTCTTCGCCATCGCGAACCTCAGCCTGATCAGCCTACGGCGGAAGCGGCCCGACCTCAACCCGGGCTTCCGGGTCCCCCTCTTCCCCTACATCCCCATCCTGGGCATCGTCGCCAACATTGGCCTGGCCATCTACGTGCTGAACTTCTCCGGCCAGTCCTTCGGGGGGCTAAGCTCTGGGCAGGTGGCCTGGTACCTCGTGATCCTGTGGATCAGCATCGGCCTGACCTACCGCTTCTTCTCCGGAGGGCGGCGGGAGATCGAGACCGCGCGGGTCATGCGAAGGGAGATCCTCGAGGTCATCGCCACGCCTGCGCGCCGAGGCGTCGTGGCGGGTGCCCGGGTCCTCCTCCCCATCCGAGATCCCCGGAACCTCCCCATCGTCCGGGCGGCCGCGCAGATCGCCAAGGAGAGGGGGGCGGGACTCCTCCTCCTGCACGTGATCGAGGTCCCCCTCAACATGCCCCCCAAGTCGGTGCGCTTCGCCTACGTGAACGACCGCATTCGCACCCTCCGCCCGGCGGAACAGGCCGCGCGGGACGTGGGGGTTCCCGTCTCCGTGCTCGTGAAGATCTCCCATCGCGTCTACGAGACGATCCTCGAAGCGGTGCATGAGGAGGGAGCCGACCTCCTGGTCCTGGGCTGGCGAGGGGAGCGGCCGGCCCGGGGCGGCCGGGTTCTGGGGAGCAACATCGACTTCCTGGTCCAGCGGGCGAACGTGGACATCATCGTCCTGAAGACGGTGGGGATGAAGGAGAGGCTGGAGATGATCACGCTCCTGGCGGGTCGGGCCCTCCATGTCCGTTACGCCGCGCGCATCGCCTCTCAGCTGGCCAAGGAACACGAGGCACGGGTCACGGTCCTCTCCGTCGTCCCCCAGCGGGCGCAGGAGGAAGAGGCCATCGAGTTGGCCCATCGTCTCATGGAGGTCTTCGAGGAGGCGGGGGTCCCCCACGAGCACAAGATGGTCTACACCGGCTCCGTCCTACGGGCGGTGGAAAAGGCGGCCCGCGAGACGAACCTCCTGGTTATGGGCGCCAGCCCGACGTGGGTTCTGCGGAAGTACGCCTTCGGCCCCCTGGAGGACCGGATCGCGAAGCGCATCACCTCCCCCGTCCTGATGGTCCGGAAGGCGGCGAAGGCCGTCAAACCTGTAGAAAGAGAAGCTTGATGTCCTCCTGGTGGAACAGCTCCTGGGCCCGGGAGATGAGCTCGCTCTTGATCTGCTTCATCTGGGCCGGGTCCGAGATGTACGCCCACAGCTGGTAGCTCACCGCGTTGCCGCGAATCTCCCGCGCGTACACGACGGGGGCGGGATCGGCCAGGATGCCCTCCACCAAGTGCGCCGCCTCCGTCAGGAGCGCCTCCACCTTTCGGTGGGGCCGGTCGAAGCTCACCGTGATGTCCACCGTCATGGCGTAGGTCTTGGACCGGCTGAAGTTGGTGATGGTCTCGGACAGGAGTTCCTTGTTGGGGAGGTTCACGACCTCCCCCCGGAGGTTCTTCACCTTCGTGAGGGTCAGGTTGACCTCCAAGACGTCGGCGACCAGGTGTTCCCCGATCTTGATCCGGTCTCCCTCCTGGTAGGGGTCCGCGTTGATGAGGGCCACCCCCGCCAGGGCGTCGTTGATGGCCTCGTACAGGACAAGGACGGCGGCGAAGGCCCCGACCACGAGGATGAGGGCGATGAGGAGGAGCTGGTCCGCCGAGAAGTTCACGGAGAGGATGAGGAAGATGATGGCCAGCGCGGCCCCGGCGTAGGTGGCGTACTTCGTCGCGGTGCGGAAGAGCTCCACGACCCGCGGGTTGAACTTGGTCGTCCGGAGCTTGAAATCGCTGAAGAAGGAGTCGGTCACCCTGACGGCGATGGCCATGATGACGAAGGTGACGATGAGCACCGTGAGAAACGGCGCGCTCAGGTACGGTGCCAGGGGCCCGAGGATAAACTGTTGGATGAACTCCTGGACGGTCTGGTTCTGAGGTGGGAGGAGGGCGAGGCCGCCAATGGCAGCGACGACGAGGCCGAAGAGGTAGAGGCCGTACCGGAGGATGACCTCCGTGACGGCGAAGGAGCGGGTCGGGAGGATCTTCTCCGGCTTCTCCTCCAACTGCCCCCGGAGGTAGGCGAGGTACCGACGCACGGCTCGCCCGGCCACGAGGGCGGACATCAGGACGAGGCTGACGAAGAGAATGGAAGGCATGTGGAGGATGACCTGCTCGGTGTAGGCACGAATCAAGGAGGAACCGCTGGCGAAGGCCACCAGGACCACGACCAGGCCCAGGAAGGTCCAAGTGCCGATGATGACCCGCTTGATGAGTTCCAGGGTCCGCCGGTCCAAGTACCGGCTTTCCTGCGCCTTCAGGTACTCGAAGAAGCGGCTCAGGTAGGTGAAGATGTAGAGGAAGGCCACGAAGACGAAGAAGCTGAGGATGAAGGCTGGCCAGAACGTCAGGACGAACTGGGTCAAGTCGTCCAGGAGGGCCAGGGTCTGGGGAAGCACGGCCCGAAAGACCTGGAGGAGCTTATATAATCCTTTTTACCTGGGTATTCCCTGCATCATTACCGGTAAGCAGGGCCACCGGCTTGGTGCCTGAGATGGCTAGATTCTCTCTGGTTAATTCTGTTTGCGTGGAGGTGTCTGGGTGGAATCCCTGGCAGGCCCGCATGGCCTGTGGTGTCATTATCCTGCCAACATCAGTCTGTCGCCTTTCGTAATCATTTCAGGAGGAGGAGTGCTATCGCCATGACCGTGAGGACCACGAGAGCCATAAACATCGTCACCATCCCCAAGTTGTCCCGCTGGGCATAGAAACCCGCGCTGTTAACCACGGTGTAGAGGAGCATGCCGAGGGCTAGCGGGGAGAGAATCCGAGCGCGTTGAGTGCCTAAGAGGAGTGCGGCCCCCACTACCACCAAGAGAATCGCGGTCGCGAATTCTGCCGCGAGGTGGAAGGCGATTTCCCGTGGCGCCTCTTGGAGTTCTGGCACTTGACCAGTCGCCAATAGCATACCCCAGAAACCAACCATCAGAATGCCGATCGCGACTGAATAAACTCCCACTAGTCTGGCGGCCGACAGACCAGTTAAAGCCCTCCCCCCTCAGGCGCAGGGATTCTGGAGGGAAAACCCTTTGGGAAGGTTTCATGACGGTATCAACCTGGCAAGGGGTTCCGTAGCAGACGTGTAGGATGACCGATTGCCCTCCAGATCCATGGCTCACCGGGCAGTCTGTGTGCTTCGCTTCATGTCCCAGTTGCCAAGTAGCCACACGTGGAGCAAACGTCCTCCTCCGTCCTGAGAAACACGGTCTCGTACCCAGTAGGCCAGGTTCATCAGGATCAGGCCAAAGGAGAGCCGGCTAGACGAGGTCCGCGGAGAGGGTCTCCACGCTCCCCACGCCCTCCACCGCCCGGACGGTCCTCTCGGCCGCCTCTAGGCGTCCCTCCGCGTCGTCCAGGAGGACCACCGCCTCCAGGCTCACGAGGCCGAAGGCCACCGGCTTCTCCACGAGGTCCCGCAGCTCCCCGCCAAAGGACGCACGCAAGGCCTCTTGGATAGGGGTGAGGTCCACCTCGGGTCCCGTGGGCATGATCCGGAACGTGACAACGACGCGCCCCACGCGATCACCTAAGGTCCGTGAAATCCGCACTTCTCGCAGGCGTAGGCGACGCTCTGATCCCGACAGCGAACGCAGCGGCCGATGGTCGTATCCCCGCAGCGTGGACATCGGAAGATGACGGACCCCTGCTCCGTGAGGGGACGGCCGCAGGTCGCGCATTGGGTCTCGATCCAGGCCAGCACGGGCCGTTCTAGCCTCGAGGCCCTTAAAAGGGTTCCCTCCCGGACTCCCGGACGGAGAACATAAATACCGTCTCGTCGCATTGCCCCTTCGCCACCCACCGAGGCACGGCGTATCTAGGCGATATGGCCCGGCATGACACACCGTAAGGTTTATCCCCCTCTGAAGCTTGAATTTGCCCTGCGCACCGCCGCCCCCTGGGCCCGTAGCTCAGCTAGGTTGGACGGCCGGAGGTTGGTCCCTAGAAAGAGCGTCTGGCTTTTAGGCAATGCTCTAGGAGCAATTCCTGGGAGCGATTGCGCTGAAACCAGATGGTCCGGGGTTCGAAATTGCGCCTCGTCCGGAGGCGCAGCGAAAGTCCCCGCGGGCCCGTCGGGCGGCCAGCCGTAGGAGGACACCCCGTTGGCCTTCAACGTAATGGAACACGAGATGGTCCCCGAGCACCACCTGCTCACCGAAGAGGAGGCCGAGGCGATCTTGGCCCAGCTGCGTGTGGGACGCGAACAGCTCCCCAAGATCAAGAGCGGGGATCCCGCCATCCGCTTCCTCGAAGAGGTCGTGGGGGAGTCCATCGCCGAGGGGCGGGTCGTCAAGGTCATTCGCCGGAGCGCCACGGCTGGTGTGTTCGTGGCCTACCGGGTCGTCGTGGAGAGGTAAGCATGCGAGAGCTCGTACACGCGTTCTTTCGGGAACGAAGCATCGTCAATCACCACATCGCCAGCTTCAACGATTTTCTGGCTGCGGAGGACAACCCCCAAAGCCGGATGCAGAAGATAGTGGACAGCCTACGGGCCATGGTGGACGACGAGCGGCGCGGGATCATCAAGCTCGACGAGGACCGGACCGAAGGCCGGAAGATCGAGATTCGGTTCGGCCGCCGCCCGGACGAGAGCGGCCGGTTGGCCCCCGACGCGAAGCCCACCATTCACGTGAAGCTGCCGGAGGTCAAGGAGGCCAACGGGGCCTCCCATCCTCTGACCCCCATGGAGGCGCGCCTGCGGAACCTGACGTACCAGGCCCCTCTCTATCTGGACTTCACCGTCGTCGAGGATGGCATCGAGCGGGAGCCCACCACGGTCTTCATCGGGAACCTCCCGGTCATGGTGAAGTCGAAGAAGTGCCGGCTCTACCGGGAGAACCAGGAAGACGGGTACGACCTCCTCGAGGAGGAATACCACCGCAAGCTCGTCAAGCTCCGAGAAGACCCCTACGATCCGGGCGGGTACTTCATCATCGGGGGAACGGAGCGGGTCCTCATCTCCCTGGAGGACCTGGCCCCCAACCGCGTTCTCGTGGAGTTCAGCGAGCGTTATGGCCGCCGGATGGAGGTGGCCAAGGTCTTCTCCCAGCGGGAGGGGTACCGGGCCCTTACCCTAGTGGAGAAGAAGAAGGACGGGATCCTCATGGTCACGGTCCCCACCGCCTCGGGCCAGATCCCCCTCGTCAACCTCCTCAAGGCCCTGGGCATGGACAAGGACGAGGACATCTTCAACGCCATCGTCGCCACGCCCCAGATGGGCAACATTGTCTTCGCGAACCTGGAGGAGATCCAGAACAAGAAGCTCTACCCCCCCTCGGGGATTTTCAGCCAGGAGGACGCCCTCCTCTACCTGGAGAAGAAGTTCGCCACGGGCCAGGCCAAGGAGTACCGGGTCCGCAAGGTGGACGCCATCCTGGACCGCTCCCTCCTTCCCCACCTAGGTGACACGAAGGAGGACCGGATCAAGAAGGCCCTCTTCCTCGGCCGGATTGCACGCACGATCCTCGAGCTCTCCCTGGACCTCCGGCGAGAAGACGACAAGGACCACTACGCCAACAAGCGGTTGAAGCTGGCGGGCGACCTGATGGAGGACCTCTTCCGCGTGGCCTTCGCGAACCTCATCAAGGACCTGAAGTACCAGCTGGAGCGGAGCTACGCCCGAGGGAAGGGGTTGAAGATCTCCGCCGCCATCCGCCCGGACCTCCTCTCGCAGCGCCTCCTTCACGCCCTGTCCACGGGGAACTGGGTGGGTGGACGGGCGGGGGTGTCCCAGCTCCTGGACCGGACGTCCCACATGAGCGCCATGAGCCACCTGCGTCGCGTCACCTCCCCCCTGACCCGAAGCCAGCCCCATTTCGAGGCCCGGGACCTGCACCCCACCCAGTGGGGCCGGCTCTGTCCCAACGAGACGCCGGAGGGGCAGAATTGCGGCCTGGTCAAGAACGCCGCCCTGGTCATCGACGTCTCCGAGGGCTTTGACGAGGACACCGTCAAGCTCCTCCTGGCCGACCTGGGAACGCGACGGGTGGCCGGCCAGCAGACTCAGCTCACCCGGGTGTACGTCAACGGGGATCTGGTGGGCCTTCATGAGGACCCGGAGACCCTCGTCCAGGAGATTCGGGGCCGCCGGCGCTCCGGTCTCCTGAGCCACGAGGTCAACATCCGTTTCGACCAGTCGATGAACGAGATCATCATCAACTGCGACGAGGGCCGCATGCGACGGCCTCTCGTCGTCCTTCAGGAAGGCCGCCCCATCCTCACGCGCAAGGATCTCGACGACCTCCACATTGGGAAGCTCCGATGGGAGGACCTGATCGACAACGGGATGGTGGAGTGGATCGACGCCGAGGAAGAGGAGGACGCCTTCATTGCCCTCTACGCCTTCGAACCCCCGGGTGGCTGCCCCCACTGCGGGAGACCCCTTTCTCGGAGTGACGTCACCTGGCTAAACCCCGAGAGTGAGGCCGGGGAGGTGGAGCTGCAATGCAGCTTCTGCCAGGGGACCCTCCAAGGAACGAGCCTGCTGACCAAGGAACACACCCACATGGAGATCGATCCGCTGGTCATTCTCGGGGTCAGCGCTGGACTGGTGCCTTACGCGGAGCACAATTCCTCTCCCCGGGTCACCATGGGCGCAGGGATGATCAAACAGTCCCTGGGACTCGCGGCCTCCAACTACCGCTTGCGACCCGACACGCGGAGCCACCTCCTCCACTACCCCCAGGCCCCGATGGTCCAGACCGAGGCGATGAAGTTCCTGAACTTCAACCGACGGCCCGCGGGCCAGAACTTCATCGTGGCGGTCATGTCCTACTACGGGTGGAACATGGAGGACGCCGTGGTGATCAACAAGGCCTCCGTGGAGCGAGGCCTCGGTCGTTCCTCCTTCATGCGCACGTACAAGGCGGAGGAGCGGCGGTATCCTGGCGGCCAGGAGGATCACTTCGAGACCCCCAGCCCCGACGTGCGCGGGGCCCGGGCCGACCTGGCCTACGCCAGCCTAACGCCGGAGGACGGCCTCATCAGCCCCGAGGTGGCGGTGGAGGGCGGAGACGTCCTCATCGGCAAGACCTCGCCCCCTCGCTTCCTAGAGGAGGAGACGGACTTCCTCACGCCCCAGAAGCGGCGGGAGACCAGCATCACGGTCCGCCACGGCGAGATGGGGTGGGTCGACAGCGTTATGCTCACGGAGTCCGAGAACGGGAGCAAGCTGGCCAAGGTGACGGTGCGGGACCTCCGCACCCCCGAGCTGGGAGACAAGTTCGCCTCCCGCCACGGCCAGAAGGGCGTAGTCGGCCTCATCGCCCCCCAGGAGGACCTGCCGTTCACGGAGCGGGGGGTCGTCCCGGACTTGCTGATCAACCCCCACGCCATCCCGTCTCGCATGACGGTGGCCCACGTCCTGGAGATGATCGGCGGGAAGGTCGGTTCCTCGGAGGGCCGGTCGGTGGACGGGACCCCCTTCAGCGGGGAGACGGAGGAGGCCCTTCGGGAGGCCCTCGTGGCGAACGGCTTCAAGAGCAACGGGAAGGAGGTCCTCTACGACGGCAAGACGGGCCAGATGATCCCCGCGGAGATCTTCATCGGGGCCATCTACTACCAGAAGCTGCACCATATGGTCTCCGGAAAGCTCCACGTGCGGAGCCGGGGACCCGTGCAGATCCTGACCCGCCAGCCCACGGAAGGGCGGTCGCGCCAGGGCGGCCTCCGCTTCGGGGAGATGGAGCGGGACTGCCTCATCGGCCACGGGGCGGCCATGGTGATCAAGGACCGCCTCCTGGACGAGTCGGACGGCATCCTCCTCTACGTCTGCGGCAACCCCGGATGCGGCCACTTTGCCATCAAGGACCGGAAGGGGAACCTGCGGTGCACCGTGTGCGGCAACAACTCCAACATCTACCCCGTCCAGACCTCCTACGCCTTCAAGCTCCTCGTGGACGAACTTCTCTCCCTGGGTGTCGCGATGCGCCTGCAGCTGGAGGACCTGCGATGATGCCCACGCCGCTCCACGGGGTCTCCAAGCGGATCAAGGCGCTCCGGTTCGCCCTCCTGAGCCCAGACGAGATCCGCCGGATGAGCGCCACCAAGATCATCACGGCGGACACCTACGACGACGACGGCTTCCCCATCGACATGGGCCTCATGGACCTCCACATGGGGGTCATCGAGCCCGGGTTGCGCTGCAAGACGTGTGGGGGTCGGGTCGACGACTGTCCCGGCCACTTCGGCCACATCGACCTGGCCATGCCCGTCATCCACGTGGGCTACATCAAGGAAGTCAAGACCCTCCTCCAGTCCACCTGCCGTGCCTGCGGCCACCTCCTGCTGACCCGGGAGGAGGCACAGGGGTACTTGGACGAAATGCGGAAGAGCGACGCGCTCGCCGGGGGGAGCGAATCGGTGGAGGTCATGCAGATTACGAAGCAGACCGCCCGGGTCGCCATGAAGCGCCAGGTCTGCCCCCACTGCAAGGCGGAGCAGATGAAGATCACGCTGGACAAGCCCACGACCTTCCGGGAGGATGGCCACAAGCTGACCCCGAAGGAGGTGCGTGAGCGGCTAGAGCGCATCCCCGACGAAGATCTGCGGCCCCTGGGCATCAACCCCGACGTGGCCCGACCGGAGTGGATGGTCCTAACCGTCCTCTCCGTCCCCCCCGTGACCGTGCGTCCCTCCATCACCTTGGAGTCGGGCGATCGCTCCGAGGACGACCTGACCCACAAGCTGGTGGACGTCCTGCGGATCAACCAGCGGCTTCGGGAGAATCGGGACGCGGGGGCCCCGCAGCTCATCGTGGAGGACCTCTGGGAGCTCCTGCAGTACCACATCACGACCTACTTCGACAACCAGACCAGCGGGATTCCGCCCGCCCGGCACCGATCCGGACGCCCGCTCAAGACCCTCGTCCAGCGCCTCAAGGGGAAGGAGGGCCGGTTCCGCTCCAACCTGAGCGGGAAGCGGGTGAACTTCTCCGCCCGCACCGTTATCTCCCCCGACCCCCTCATCAGCATCAACGAGGTGGGGATTCCCGTCGAGGCCGCCCGGGAGCTCACCGTTCCCGTGCACGTCCAGGCCTACAACCAGGACATCGTGAAGGAGTGGGTCATCCGGGGCCCCGCCCCCGTGGGGGAGAACGGGGAGTACATCCCCGGGGTCAACTACATCATCCGACCCGACGGACGCCGCATCCGGGTCACGGACAAGAACGCGGAGACGGTGGCCGACGCCGTGGAACTGGGCTACGTGGTGGAACGTCAGCTCGTGGATGGCGACATCGTCCTCTTCAACCGGCAGCCCTCCCTCCACCGGATGAGCATCATGGCCCACCAGGTGCGGGTCATGCAGGGCAAGACCTTCCGCCTGAACCTGGCGGTGTGCCCGCCCTACAACGCGGACTTCGACGGCGACGAGATGAACCTCCACGTCCTCCAGAGCGAGGAGGCCCGAGCCGAGGCGAAAATCCTCATGAAGGTCCAGGAACACATCCTCTCCCCCCGGTTCGGCGGCCCCGTCATCGGCGCCATCCACGACCACATCACCGGTGCCTTCCTCATGACCTACAAGGACGCCAAGTTCACGCGTGACGAGACCTCCTACCTCCTCTCCATTGTGGGGCGCATGGGCCTGCCCAAGCCCGACATGAAGGCGGACGGGCAGCCGTTCTGGAGCGGAAAAATCCTCTTCAGTACGATCCTCCCCGAGGACCTCACCGTGACCTTCCGGGCCTCCATCGGCTCCCGCGGCGATGAGGAGGACGCCGTGGTCTCCATCGAGAAGGGACGCATCCTCGAGGGGGTCGTGGACGAGAACGCCATCGGCGCCTTCAAGGGGAAGCTAGTGGACCGGATCGCCCGGGACTACGGAACAGAGCGGGCCCGCCAGTTCATCGACGACGCCACCCGGTTCGCCATCGCGACCATCATGCTCCGAGGGTTCACCACAGGCATCGACGACGAGGACATTCCCCAGGAGGCCAAGGACGAGATCGCGGAGGTCCTCGAGCGCGCCATGGAGGAGGTGGCCGGGCTCGTGGAGGCGTACAAGGCGGGCGAACTGGAGCAGATGCCCGGTCGCTCCCTGGAGGAGACCTTGGAGGTGGAGGCCATGAAGAAGCTCGGGCGGTCTCGTGATGACGCCGGCCAGATCGCCTCGCGCCACCTGGGACTGGAGAACAGCGCGGTGATCATGGCCCGGAGCGGCGCCCGAGGTTCCATGCTGAACCTGAGCCAGATGGCGGGGAGCATCGGCCAGCAGGCCGTCCGCGGCGAGCGGCTCTCCCGGGGCTACTGGAAGCGCACCCTCCCTCACTTCCAGCCCGAGGACCTGGGCGCCGAGGCCAAGGGCTTCGTCCGCTCTTCCTACAAGAGCGGCCTCAAGCCCACCGAGTACTTCTTCCACAGCATGGGGGGGCGGGAAGGCCTGGTGGACACGGCCGTGCGCACGTCCCGATCCGGGTACATGCAGCGTCGCCTCATCAACGCCTTGGAGGACCTCAAGGTCATGGAGGATCGCACCGTCCGGAACACGGCCCAGACGATCATTCAGTTCCGGTTCGGAGAGGATGGCGTCGATCCCATGCGAAGCATCGGAGGGGAGGCCGTTGACCTCGACGACATCCTGACGGAGGTCTTGGGTCCGGAGGCCATCGCCGACGCCGGGGGGGCGGAGCGCAAGATCACGGGGTACGGGGTCCGGGAGAAGGACCTGGCGGTGGAACTCGAGGACGAGTCTGCCGCCTTCAGCGACGACGCGGGGGAGGACTAGATGGCGAGGAAGGACACCCTCGACGCCCTGCGACGGCGGAAGGTCGGGGCCAAGACGGCGAGCCTCCTGGTGGACGCCGGCTATACCATGGCCTCTCTGAAGACGGCGAAGCTGAAGGAGATGGAGAAGGTCGTGCCGCGGGAGGATGCCATCCGCGCTCTGAAACGCCTCGGCATCGAGATCAAGGTTCCCCTGCCCAGGAAGAAGGCCGTGCCCAAAAGGAAGGCAGCCCCCAAGAAGAAGGCGCCCGCCAAGAAGGCCCCCAAGAAGCCGGCCAAGAAAGCGGCCAAGAAGCCGACGAAAAAGGCCTCCCCAAAGAAGCCCAAGCCTCGCCCCACCGTCCCCTCCAAGGTTCCCGAGCCCACGCTGTGGGAGGGTCGCGTTCTGAAGGTCCTCGAGGCGAAGGAGCGGGAGCTACCCTCCTCCCTCGTGCAGGCGCTGGCCGCCCGGGCCCAGAAGCTGAAGCTGAAGAAGGCGGACCTGGAGAAGGTGATCGACCATCTGTGGGAGCAGTACGGAACCCACCTCGTGGACCCCAACGAGTCCTGTGGGATCGTCTCCGCCCAGTCAATCGGCGAACCCGGGACCCAGATGAGCCTCCCCCACGCCGAGCGAGTGGTCGTTCGGGACCAAGGCCGCTTTCGCATCGTCCCCATCGGGGAACTCGTCGACGGCCTGATGAAGCGATACCCCGGACGTGTAGAGGGGGCGACGGAGTGGTGCGATCTCCCCAGGGGGGCGTCGTTGGAGGTTCCGAGTCTTACTCACGACGGCCGAATCGTGTGGAAGGCGGTCCGTGCGGCGAGCCGCCATTCCCACGAGGGCGGGCTCCTCAGGCTGCAAACGCGAGCGGGCCGGACCATCACGGCCACGCCCAACCACTCCTTCGTTGTCCGTCGCGGGGGGACCATCGTCCCCGTGTACGGCCGCGAACTCCGTCCAGGGGCACGAATCCCCGTGGTCCGGCGCTGGACGGTCCCGGAATCCCCGGCCGTGCAGCTGGACGAGTACCTCCCGAGGGATGCCTTCTGGTACGGGAGTGAACTCGCCAGAGCTCGCGCCCTGGGACCCTCCTGGCGCCAGGGATACGGCCGGGACTACGTGGTCCCTGTCGCGCCCGACGCCTTGGGCCGCCACCTCTACGGACGCGCGAAGCGGCAGATTGAGGAGGGCCTGGTCTACACCTCGCCGAACCAGGGCCGTGTCGCCCTGCCAGAGCGCCTGCCCCTGGATGAAACCCTTGGTTGGCTCATCGGCGCATACCTGTCCGAGGGGTGGCCCGCCCCCCACTATGTGAACATCTCGAACACGCACGAGGCTTTCCTGAGCCGGACGCGTGCCATCGCGCAGAGCATGGGCATCGGAGTCGGCGAGTACGATAACGACCGCGGCTTCGCCAGGGGTCACGATCTCCACCTCCGGTCGTCCATCCTCGCGGGCCTCTTGCGGGCCGCCTGCGGGGCCGGGTCTGCGAACAAGCGCGTTCCCGATTTTGTCTTCGCTGGAAGCGATGCCTTTCTCGGGACCCTTCTGCGGGCGTACTTCGAAGGAGACGGCAACGTAACGGTGATTCGAGGCGCGATTCGGGCTAGCTCCAACTCGAAGGACCTCCTTGACGGCATCGTCCTCCTCCTCGCCCGATTCGGGATCTTGGCCAGCAAGGGGCGTCAGGGGCGGCAACACACCCTGTGGATACCGCGCCGGTTCGCCCCGGCCTTCCGGGACGCCATCGGATTCGAATCCGAGAGCAAGAGGGAGCTTCTCGATAGATTGTGTGCCGCACGGGACACGGCATACACGTATGATGCCCTCGACATGGTCAGCGGCTTCGGGTCGATTCTGACAGACCTCTCCCGAAGGCTCCGGCTCCCGACGCGCTACGTGAACAGCTTCACCCGCCGCCAGGTGATTGGCCGGGCCACGCTGGCTCGCCACGTCCGGCGGTTCGAGGAGAGGGCCCGTGAACTCGAGGTGGACGTAGAAGAGGACCTCGCACGCCTCCGCATGCTCCTCGAAGAGGACGTCATCTGGGACGAGATTGTCGCCGTGGAAAAGTTGGAGCCACCCCGGGAGCCCGTGTACGACCTGTCCGTACCGGGGCTGGAAACCTTCACCACCGCGGAGGGGGTCGTGACCCACAACACCATGAGAACGTTTCACTACGCCGGGGTGGCCGAGATGAACGTCACCCTGGGGCTCCCCCGCCTCATCGAGATCGTGGACGCCCGTCGCGTTCCTTCAACCCCGGTCATGGAGGTCTTCGTCAAGGACGGGCAGGACGACCTAGACCGCATGCGCCAGCACTCCGCCGAGATTGAGATGACCCACCTGGAGGATATCGCCGACACGGAGACGGACATCCTGAACAATCGCGTGGTCGTCTACCCCAACGAGGCGAAGATGCGGAGTCGAGGGGTGACCTGGAAGGACCTGGACAAGACCCTTTCGAAGATGCGACGCGAGAAGGTCAAGCGGGAGGGAGAGCGGAAGAAGAAGGTCGAGGCCTACGTCATGGACTCGGACCAGGTTTCCTACAAGCGCCTCCAGAAGCACCTGGAGACCGTGAAGACCTCGAAGATCAAGGGGATCGACGGGGTGCGTCGGGCGATCATCCGCCGGCGGGGAGACGAGTACGTGATCTACACGGAGGGATCCAACCTGGCGGCGACCCTGCAGCTCCCGTATGTCGACCCTACCCGGACGAACTCCAACAACATCACGGAGATCTACGAGGTCCTGGGTGTGGAGGCCGCCCGGAACGCCACCGTCCGGGAGGCGGCGAGCACCCTGGCCGAGCAGGGACTCACGGTGGACATTCGCCACATCATGCTGGTGGCGGACATGATGACGAACGACGGGGATGTCAAGGCCATCGGGCGACACGGCATCTCGGGCCGGAAGTCCAGCGTGTTGGCCCGGGCCGCCTTCGAGATCACCTCCCACCACCTCCTGAAGGCGGCCGTGACGGGGGAGGTGGACTACTTGGACGGCGTGGCGGAGAACGTCATCGTCGGGCAGCCTGTCACCCTGGGCACCGGGGCCGTGAACCTGGTCTACCGGACGCCCACCAAAGAGGGGTAGGCCATGGCGGACCTCGCGGGTCCCCTTCGGAAGGCCGTCGACACGGGCACCGTCGTCCTGGGCCTCCGTCAGGTTCGCCGGGCGCTCCAGTCGAACCAGGCCCGCCTGGTTATCAGGGCCCGCAACTGCCCCGATGGGTTTTTGAAGACTCCGGAGGACGTGCCGGTCAAGGAGTTCCCGGGCAGCAACGTGGAACTGGGGGCGGCCTGTGGGAAGCCCTTCTCGGTGTCCGCCGTTGCCGTCCTGGACCCCGGCAAGTCCAAGATCCTGAAGCGGTAGGTGGCGGGATGGAGTCCATCGTCTTTACGGGGGAGACCCTGCGGCAGATGACCCTTTTTCAGAACACGACCCACGTCCCCGCCATCGACTGCCTGGAGTCCGAGGCCAAGGTCCTCTTCGTGGTGAAGGAGGGGGACATCGGTCCGGCCGTCGGCAAGGGCGGCCAGAACGTGAACAAGCTTCGTCAGGTCCTCCACAAGGAGGTCCAAGTGGTGGAGCACAGCGAGGATCCCACCCGCTTCATCAAGAACATCTTCCGCAACTACGGCGTGCAGGAGGTCACGTTTGAGGAGCGGGGGGACACGACCCACGCTTCCGTCAAGGTGGACCCGCTTCGGAAGGGACGAGCTATCGGGAAGGAGGGGAGCAATCTCCGCCTCGCGCGGGAGCTGATCAGCCGGTACCACAGGGTCCAGAGCGTCGTAATCGCCTGAGCCCATGCGGTCCGGACACCCGGGGGGACGCACCCATGAAGGCGGGGGAGATCAAAGAGATCCTGCGGGAGCTCGGGACCCGACCGTCCAGGCGATGGGGGCAGCATTTCCTCCTCCACGAGGAGGTGGCCCAAGGCATCGTCGCCCTGGCCGACATCCATCCGGGCGAATCCGTCCTTGAGGTGGGGCCGGGCTTGGGCATCCTCACGGAGCCCCTCCTGCGACAGACGGAGAAGGTCGTGGCCGTCGAGAAGGATCCCCACCTGGCGGCCTTCCTTCGGGACCGCTTCCCCGGACTCGAGCTCGTCGTGGGGGACGTGCTGCGTGTCCCCCTCCCCCCCTTTGAGAAGGTCGTCAGTAACCTCCCCTTCGAGATCTCCTCTCCTTTCCTGGAGCGGCTTCTCGACGCCACCTTTCAGCGCGCCGTCCTCACCCTCCAGAGGGAGTTCGCGGAGCGGCTGGTGGGGGGACCGGGAACCAAGGCCTATTCCCGGCTCTCGGTGAAGGTCCACTATCGGGCCGAGGCCCGGATCCGCCAGACGATCCCCCCCTCCGCCTTCTGGCCTTCCCCGGAGGTGGAGGCCGCCGTGGTGCAGATGGACGGGAGACCCCCGCCCTTCCCGGTGGAACGTGACCCGTACTTCCGGGTCGTCGACGCCCTCTTCCTGCACAGGCGGAAGATGGCCCTCAACGCCCTCCGCCTCGCGGGGCCAGCCCTCGGGCTGGGAGAGAAGGCGCTGGAAGAGGCCATGGCGGGCAGTCCCCTGGCCACGAAGCGAGCGGACGAGATGCGGCCCGAGGAGATGGCCGCGTTGACCCGCCGTCTCTTCCCTTCGAAAGCTTAAAGCCGTTTCAAGGAGAGTGGGCGTTCCCCGCATGGCCAAGAAGAAAGATCTCAGCGAACGGCAGCAGGCGGAGCTCCGGCACCAGAACCTCCTGGAGAAGCGAGATCGCTTCAACGCGGACGCCCGGGCCGTCCGCCAGGAGAGGGACCTCCTCAACGAGAAGAAGGGGGCCCTCCGCCGCGAGACAAACACGCTCCGCGACCGGCGGTCCCGGCTCCTCAAGGAGGTCCGAGAGCACAAGGCGGAGCGGGACGACCTCCAGAGGCGGGCCAAGGAGCTCATCCAGATCAAGCGCCAGCTCCGGAGTCGCCTGGAGGGGGGCGTACAGGCCGAGGTGCGGAAGCGTCGGGACCAGCTTCAGAGGATGGAGATGCAGCAGCAGACGCAATCCCTCAACCTGTCGGAGGAGGCTCGCCTGCTGGAGGACCTTCGGCGTGGTCGGGAGGAGCTCGCCGAGCTGGAGTCCGTGCAACGGGAGCATGAGGAGGTCCTCACGGAGGTGGGCGAGCTGGACGCCGCCATCGACGACCACTTCCAGCGGGCCGAAGCCGAGCACCAGCAGGTCGTGCGCAAGTCGGAACAGGCCCAGACCGTGCGCAGAGAGCTGGACAAGAAACTCGACGAGCTCGCTGTACTCATCGCGGAGGCCAATCACATCCACGAGCTGTTTCGGAAGATTAGGGAGAGGGCCGACCACTACCACCAGCGGGCCATGGAGATGCGGAAGGAGGTCATCTCGATCAAGCGGGCCCGGCGTCGGGAACGCGCCGAGGGGCAGGTGCTCATGAAGGAGCAGAAGGCCGCCGTCCAGGAGGCCCTGGAAGACGAGGAGAAGCTGGACCAGGCGGTGGATGAGGCCCTCGCCACACTCCGCCGGGGCGGAAAGCTGGAGCTCTAGCCATGAAGGCCGTGGTCTTGGCGGGCGGATACGGGACCCGACTCCGGCCCCTCACGGAGACGGTGCCCAAACCCCTGTTGCCCGTGGCCGGTGTCCCCTGCATCGACTACGTCCTGCGGTCCCTCGCCTCCGCGGGCTTTCGGGAGATCATCGTCGCCACGAGCTACATGTCGGACCGGGTCATGAAGCGGATCGGAGACGGCCTGGACTACGATGCTTCGGTCCTCTACTCCTTCGAGGCCGTCCCCGCGGGGACCGCCGGGGCCGTCAAGATCCTCGAGGACTTCGTGGACGACACGTTCGTGGTCGCCAGCGGGGACGTCCTGGCGGACGTGAACCTCACGAAGCTTCATGAGGGCCACGTCCAGCGGGGGGCTCTGGCCACCATGGCCCTGACCCGGGCCGAGGAGACGAGCCAGTTTGGGGTCGTGGAGGTGGATGCGGAAGGGCGCATCGTCCGCTTTCAGGAGAAGCCCCCGCCGGGGGAGGCCTTTTCCGACCTAATCAACGCGGGCATCTACGTCCTGGAGCCCGACATCCTCCGGCACGTGCCCGAGCGAAAGACCTTCGACTTCGCCCGGGACCTCTTCCCCCTCCTGCTGGAAGGGGGCGAGGCACTCTACGGCACGGAGCTGGAAGGACTCTGGATGGACATCGGACGCCCCGAGGATCTCTGGCGTGCGAGCCTGGAGGTCATCCAGCGTACCGGGAAGGCGGCGCGGTTGAAGGGGATCCGGAGCAGCGGAAAGGTCCTCCTCTCCGACGAGGCCCGCATCCGGGAGGGGGCGGAGATTGAGGGGCCCAGCTACATCGGACGGGGGGTGACCCTGTCCGAAGGCTGCCGCGTGCGGCGCTCGTGTGTCTACGACGGGGTCTACCTGGATCGGGACGTGGCGTTGGACGACTCCGTCGTGATGGAGGAGAGCCACATCGGTTGGCAGAGCCGCATCCGGGGGAGCGTGGTCGCGACCCGCTGCAGGGTGGACGAAGACGTGGAGATCATCGACAGCGTCATCGGGGACGAGATGCACGTCCGGGCCCACACCCGGCTCGAGGGGGCTAGCCTGGCCCCGCCGGCGGAATGACGCGACCGTCCCGGGCGACGACCACGCCGTCCTTGACCACCGTGCCCACGAGATTTCTGGCGATCCGATACGGAATCTCCGGGGTATCTCGGGCTTCGAGGACCAGGAGGTCTCCCCGCTTGTCGGGCTCCAGCGATCCGACCTCGGCCGCGAGGCCCACGGCCCAGGCGGCGTTCCACGTTGCCGCGGCGACGGCCTCCTCCGGGCGCATCCCGAGGCGGTAGCAGGCCAGGGCGATGACGAAGAGCATGGACTCGATCCAGGAGTTGGGCGAGAGGTCCGTCCCGAGGGCCACGGACACGCCGGCCTCGATCATGCGACGCGCGTCGGCGTACGGAAGGTCCAGGGAACTGAAGGAGGTGCCGGGGAGGAGGACTGCCACTGTGCCGCTGTGGACCAGGGCCCGCAGGCCGCCCTCCGAGGCGAAGATGAGGTGGTCCGCCGAGACGGCCTGCATCTCCGCGGCCAGCTCGGCGCCTCCCGAAGCGGCCAGTTCGTCGGCGTGCACCTTGGACGGCAGGCCTGCCTCCTGACCGGCCTGGAGGATCCGACGCCCTTGGTCGGCGCTAAAGAACCCCTCCTGCACGAAGACGTCGCAGTAGCGCGCGAGCCCGCGGGAGGCCACGTTCGGGATCATGGTCTCCACGATCGTGGCCACGTACCCCTCCGGGTCCGAGGCGAACTCGGGAGGAATGGCGTGGGCCCCTAGGAAGGTGGGGACGAGGGTGGCCGGGACCCGTTCCGGGAGTCGGGCGATGGCCACGAGTATTTTCGCTTCGGGCTCGGGGGCCAGGCCGTACCCCGACTTGACCTCTGCCGACGTCGTCCCGTGGGCGACCATCCGAAGAAGCCGGGAGGCCGTGTCCTCGGCGATCTCCTCCTCCGAGGCCGCCCGGGTCGCCCGAACGGTCCGCAGGATGCCCCCGCCCTCCCGCGCGATCTCCGCGTACGACTTGCCCCCCAGCTTATCGGCGAGCTCCCCCTCCCGCGACCCCACGAAGGCGGCATGGGTGTGGGCGTCCACGAACCCCGGGAGAGCGAGACGGCCTCTCGCGTCGAGGGTTTCGACGCTCCTTGCCTCCGGAAGGACCCTCTTCTCGGGCCCCGTGACGGTAAGGATCCCCCTCTCGATGAGGACCGCCGCGTTCTTCTGGACCCCGAGGTCCAGGAGGCCCCTTCCCCGCCTCGGTTTCCGATGGCCGCCCAGGGTCAGCAGCCGGCCGATGTTTCGGACGAGGAGGTCCCCCCGGGCCCGCCGGTCCCAGGAAAAGGCCTCAGGCGTCGGACTCAAGCTGGACCCCCACGGGGGTGGTCGAGACCACAGAGGCGTTCCCTCCCGCGTCCGCGATAGCCTGGGCGACGCGAGGGGGGTTGTCGGTCAACGCAATCATGCTGCCCCCGCCCCCTGCGCCCGTCAGCTTCGCCCCGTAGGAGAAGGGAAGGCTCGCCGCCACGAGCTTGTCCAGGGCGGAATGTCCCACGCCCAGGGCGTTCAGGAGGCGATGATTCTCCAGCATGAGCTTGCCCCCCCGCTCCAAGTCGTTCCCGCGAAGGGCCTCCACCCCTTCCAGGGCGATCTCGCCGATGCGTCGGATCGCCCGTCGGGCTGCGTCCTCTGCCTCCACCCGTTGCCGGACCTGCGCCACGAGGGGCCCGGTGGCCGCCTCGATTCCCGTACTCCCCACCACCAGGGTCATCTCGGGGAGGCGACAGCTGTGCAGGCTCCAGCGGGTCTCCCCCTTCTCGATCTCCCACAGGAGGTTCTCCCCGGCCTCCTTGAGGAGGAGGATGCCGCCGCCGTGGGTGGCCGTGGTCGTGTCAATGGGACTCGCTCGACCCTGGACGGCGTGCTCGACTTCGAAACCCGTCCGGGCGATCTCCTCCTCCCGGAGGGCGCCTCGAAGGCCTTGAAGGGACGCCAGGAGGCTGACCGTCACCGCTGCGGAGGACCCCATCCCCGATGCCATGGGAATGTCGGATCGGGTCTGCAGGGAGAGGCCCTCGCGGGCGTTCATGGTACGCAGCGCCTCGGCCAGGTACGGATACCGCTGCTCCTCCAAGGGCTCTCCGTTGACCTCGTTCCGGTCGGCCGGCCGGACCTCCACGCGCGTCCTTCGGGAGATGGCCACGGAGAGGGCGGGTTCGCCGAAGACGACGGCGTGTTCGCCGTAGAGAATGAGCTTGCCCGGGGCGGAAGCCGCGACCAACTGCCCCGCAAACCCGAGCGCGGTTTAACCTTTTACTAGGCGCGAGCCTCGTACTCCTGCGCCTTCAATTCGAGGCGGCGAGCCTTGTCCTCCAGATTCTCGGCGTTGGCGCGGAGGGTCTTGGCCCGGGCGTTGAGCTTGGCGGCCTTGGCCTTGAGCTTGCTCGCCTTCTCCTGGTAGGTCGCCTTCTTCCGGGCTTCCTTGGCCTCCTGCAGGCTCGCCTCGTGGTCCATCTCCTCGGCCACGGGGGCCTCGGGGGCGGCCTGAGCCACGGGAGCCTCGGGGGAAGGGGTCTCCTCCCAGGGGCGTTCCTCTTCCATCATGCGCGCCCGTCCTTCGGCGGCTTATATAAAGGCTTTCGAGGCACTATCACGCTTGAGAACGGCCTGGGAACGGCGCGGCCCGGAGAAGTTATTACCCCAGCCATCCTAGACAAGAGGGTGAAGGTCCTTCTGGCCCCCTTCCCCGGCGGCTCCTCCCTGGGGAAGGGTTCGCAGGAGATCATGGGACGGGTCCAGGAGGTCGGGAAGCGCCTCGGGATTCAGGTGGGCCTCCTCCCTGAGGAGCAGGGGGAGATGTCCGAGGCGGACTTCATCCTGGTCCTGGGGAGTGACCGGGACGTCCTCAAGGCCTTCCAGGAGTACGGGGACAGGGAGGTCCCCATCCTGGGCGTGAACGACGCGACGGGATCCGCCTTCCTCACCGACCTGTCCTTGGACGCCCTGGAGGAGGGGCTTCGGCGGGTGAGGCAGGGGGAGTACCGCCTCGAGGCGTGTCAGCGTCTCTCCGTGACCGTCGACGGAACGCCGCTGCCCTCGGCCCTGAACGAGGTCGCCATCTTCCCCTCCAAGACCGCGGTGCTCATGGAGTACAAGCTCACCATTGACGGGGAGGAGGTCTATCGGGACTACAGCGACGGCGTGCTCGTGGCGACGCCCACCGGCTCCTCCGCCTACGCCCTCTCCGCGGGCGGGCCCCTCATCCTGCCCCAATCGCGGGTCTTCGTGGTGGTTTCCGTGAACTCCATGGACGTCTCCCGCCGGCCCCTGGTCGTTCCCGATCGCGCGCTTCTCGAGTTCACGGACGTCAGCGCCCGGTCGGACTGCGAGGTGGTCATCGACGGTCTGCGACGGCAGCGGGTCGACGAGCAGGTGGAGGTTCGGGGTGGGCGTGTGGGGAACCTCATTCGGATGGACGGCGGTTCCACGGGCCGACTAGAGGCCCTCCGGCGCGTTCGTTCCACCGAGGAGCTAATGAAGATGCCCCCCAGCGCGAAGCTGGTCCTCAAGGCCATCGAGTACGAGGGCCCCATGACGGCCCGGGACATCGCGGCCAAAACCCTCCTTCCGCCCCGGACGGTGCGCCACGCCGTGGCCATCCTCGTCGAGAACGGCCTCGTGGCCCGATCCCCCCACCTGCGGGACCTCCGGTCCGACATCTTCTACCTGGTGGCGGAGGAGGAGAAAGGCGAGGCGGCCCAGGCTGCCAGGGCGACCACCCCACGCCCGCGTCGGCGAAGCGCGGGGCAGGGCGGCTAAGCCAGATCCTTCAAAGCCTCGTCCAGGGTCAGGATTTCGGCGTCGTACCAGAACTTCTCGTAGTTCAAGGCGTCGTCGTGGCTCATACCCATGATCCCCTCCGGGTCCTCGAAGGCGGCCACGGCGTCACGGATCAGGACGGGCACATAGCCCCGGAAGAAGGCGTCGGCGGCGGTATGCTTATCGCAGCAGTTGGTGTGGAGCCCCGTGATGTACAGCCAGTCGCCCGGCCCGAAGCCCAGCTTCTCCAAGAGCGCCTCCGTCGCCGTCGGCCGCCCTCCGTTGTCGGTGAAGGTGCTGTAGGTCCCCTTCTCAATCTCCCACAAGAGGTGCGACCCGTCGGCCCGGTCCACGGCCTCCGGCGTCCACTCCCGCTCGAAGGTGTGGACCCTCTCGGTTCGGAGGCCCTCGACGATCTGGGACCCCTCGGACCCCTTCATGGAGTGGGGACCCCACTTCTTGAGCTCGAAGTCATCCGGCAGGTGCCGGTCCGTGCTGTAGATGACCGGGAGACCCGCGTCGAGGAAGGCGTCCTGGAGGGTCCGGATGCGCGGAACCAGCGCGAGTCCCGCCTCTAGGGCCAGGTCGGGATTGTACTTCTTCACGAGGAAGTCGTTGGTCATGTCGATGACCAAGAGGGCGCGTTTGGGCGTACTCCTCACCTCGGGTTTCGAGGTGCCGCCGCTTACTTATACGATAGGTTAGCGGCAGTTTCCGGCCGGACCGTCTCCCCCCGGGGCAAAAAGTGCCTCCCACCCCCGCCGCGGAAGACCCGGAAAACGGTTAATGGGGAGACCCGATGGGTGCGCAGTGAAGGCTGTTGCCTTCGACCGGCACGGCGGACCGGAGGTCCTGGAATACCTCGATCTGCCCGACCCCGAGATCGCCGAGGACGAGGCGGTGGTTCGCATCGAGGCGGCCGCCCTGAATCGCCTGGACATCTTCGTGCGGGAAGGGTGGCCGGGTCTGCGCCTGGCGTTTCCCCACATCCCGGGGGCGGACGGCGCGGGGGTGGTGGAGGCCAAGGGGGAGGCGGTCACCCAGGCGGCCATCGGAGAACGTGTCGTGGTCGACCCCAGCCTCACCTGTGGATCCTGCGATTACTGTCGCCGGGGGGAGGAGGTGCTCTGCGGGGAGTACCAGATCCTAGGCGAACACGTGGACGGCACTTACGCCGAGCTCGTGAAGGTGCCCGGGGAGAACCTCCTCCCGCTTCCGGAGGGGGTACCCCTGGAGACCTCGGCGGCGGCCCCCACGACCTTCATGACGGCCTGGCGGCTCCTGGTCACCCGGGCGGCCGTGCAGCCAGGGGAAACGGTCCTCGTCCTTGGGGCCGGGGGCGGGGTCGCGACCGCGGCAATCCAGATCGCGAAACACGTCGGAGCCCGCGTCTTCGCCACCTCGAGCACGGAGGAGAAGCTGGAGCGGGCCCGGAAGCTCGGGGCGGACGAGGTGATCAACTACACGGAGGAGCCCTTCGAGCGGGTCGCCTGGGAGCTCTCCGGGAAGCGGGGGGTGGACATCGTGGTGGATTCCGTCGGCCAGGCGACCTGGAAGCAGAGCCTCCGGGCCCTCGGGAAGAACGGTCGGCTGGTGACCTGCGGGGCGACCACGGGTCCTCTCGCCGAGACGGACATCCGCTACATCTTCTGGCGACAGCTCCGGGTCCTGGGCTCCACCATGGCCAACCGGGCGGAGTTCCGGGAGGTCATGATGCTGATCTGGGAGGGCAAGCTGGAGCCCGTGATCGACCAGGTCTTCCCCCTGGCTAAGGCACGAGAGGCACAGGAGCGGCTGGCGCGGGGCGAGCAGTTCGGGAAGATCTTGCTGCGACCCTAGCCTAGTCGATGTCGACCTGCTGGCCCGCTTCGCGGTCCCTCTTCTTCAGGGTAATGTCCAAGACGCCGTTCCGGTAGGTTGCCTGGACGGACTGGGGGTCCACGGAGGCGTCCAGATCGATCTCCTTATGGTACTGCCGTTCCGGCACGTCGACCCTGATGGTGAGTCGGTTCGAGGTCGTACGAAGTTCGACGTCCTCCTTCTCGACCCCGGGCAGCTCCACGGTGATGGAGAGGGAGTCCCCCCGGTCCATCACGTCGGTCATGGGTTCCCGTCCCGCCACGTCGTTCCAGGGCCGGAGCACGTTTGTGTCGCCGAACTGACGGAACTCGGGCTTCCCATCGGGCCCGACGCGAAAGGAGTAGCCCCACACGAAGGGCTTCTCCCCGGCGAGGTCGTCGAAGGAGCGGGACATGATCCGCTCCATCCGCTCCCGCATCTGGTCGAAGGCGTCCCCGAAGTAGTCCCAGAAGGCCTCGTCGTCGAATGGCCACCTTTTCCTCTTCTTCTCTCCCATTTACGCCACCTCGATTCCTCTTCCAAAGTCGCGCGAGATCTCCGCGTACTTCTCGAACTCCCCCCGCCGCTTCGGCTGCACCTTCGCCATGGCCTCGTCAAAGTGACGGACATGGATCCGAAGGCCCTTGACCGCTTCCTCCTCCAAGGTGCCCCCACTCATGATGTATTCGCGGATGGCCAGCATGGAGGCCTCGTTGGCGAGGGCCTCGATGTCCGCTCCCGTGAAGTCCTTGGTCCGCTTGGCCATGTCCTCTAGGTCGACATCGTCGGCCAGGGGTTTTCCGCGTGTGTGAATCTTGAAGATCTTGAGTCGTGCCTCCCGGGTGGGGGACGGCACGTGAATGAGCCGGTCGAAACGCCCCGGCCGCAGGAGCGCTGGGTCCAGCCTATCGGGTCGGTTTGTCGCCGCGATGACGGTCACGTTGTGCAGCTCCTCCAGCCCGTCGAGCTCGACGAGCATCTGCGAGATCACCCGCTCGGTCACCCGGTTGTCCTGCATGCCCCCACGGGCGGGGGTGATCGCGTCAACCTCATCGAAGAAGATGACGGCGGGCGCGGCCTGCTTCGCCTTGCGGAAGGTCTCTCGGACGGCCCGCTCGCTCTCGCCGACCCACTTGGAGAGGAACTCGGGGCCTCGGACGCTGATGAAGTTGGCCTCGGCCTCGGCGGCAACCGCCTTGGCCAGAAGCGTCTTCCCCGTCCCCGGGGGGCCGTAGAGGAGCACGCCCTTGGGCGGTTCCGCCCCGGCCTGGTCGAACACCGGGCCGTACTTGAGGGGCCACTCCACGGTCTCCTGAAGCTCCTGCTTCGCCTCCGCCAGGCCGCCGATGTCGTCCCAGGAGACGTTCGGGGTCTCGATGAAGACCTCTCGCAGGCTGGAGGGTTCCATCTCCCGGAACGCCTGCATGAAGTCCTCGGCGGTCACCGTGAGCCGGTTCAGGATCTCCAAGGGAATCTCCGGTGCCTCGAGGTCGACGTCGGGCAGCACCTTGCGGAGGGCGCGGATCGCGGCCTCCTTAACGAGGGCCTCCAGATCTGCGCCCGCGTACCCATGGGTCAGGTTCGCCAGCTTCTCCAAGTCCGCGTCTTCCGCGAGGGGCATCCCCCGGGTGTGGATTTCGAGGATCTCCAGGCGTCCGTCGCGATCGGGAATGCCGATTTCGATCTCCCGGTCGAAGCGTCCCGGGCGGCGCAGGGCGGGATCGAGGGCGTCGGGCCGGTTCGTGGCGCCGATGACGACGACCTTCCCCCGGGCCCGCATCCCATCCATGAGGGAGAGGAGCTGGGCCACGACCCGGCGCTCCACCTCCCCCAGGACCTCGTCCCGCTTCGGCGCAATGGAGTCGATCTCGTCGATGAACACGATGCTCGGGGCGTTTTCCTTCGCCTGGTCGAAGATCTCCCGGAGGTTCTCCTCGCTCTGGCCGTAGTACTTCGACATGATCTCTGGGCCGGAGATGGAGAAGAAGGAGGCGTTCGTCTCGCTAGCCACCGCGCGGGCCAGGAGTGTTTTCCCGGTTCCCGGGGGTCCCCGGAGGAGGACGCCCTTCGGGGCCTCGACGCCCAGGCGCTCGAAGATTTCGGGGTGACGGAGCGGGAGCTCGATCATCTCCCGGACCTTCTTGACCTCCTCGTGGAGGCCCCCGATGTCCTCGTAGGTGACGCGGGGGACCTTGAGCTCCTCGGGAGCCGGCTTCTCGCTGAGGGTGATCCGGGTGTCTCGCCCGATGAGGACGACGTCCGTCGTGGGGGAAAGGGATGTGGCCACGAGGTCGAGCCGCCGCCCCATGACGTTGATCTCGAGAATATCGCCTCGGGTGAGGACTCGGCCCTCGAGAAGCTGCGATAGGTAGGCTTCGCCCCCCGTGATGCGCAGGGGCTCGGTGGGGGCCAGTGTCACCTTGGCGGCCGGCTTGGCGACGACCTTGCGGACGCCGACCTTCTCGTCGATGCCCACCTCGGCGTTCCGCCGCATGTTGCCGTCCATGCGAATCACGCCACGGTTCTCGTCCTCGGGGTAGCCGGGCCAACAGATGGCGGCCGTCCGCTTCTTGCCCTCGATCGTGATGATGTCGCCGGGCGTCAGGCCCAACACCTTCATGACGGCGGGGTCCAGGCGGGCGATCCCACGTCCCACGTCCTTCGTCTTGGCCTCGGTGACACGGAGTACCTTCTCGCTCATCTAGAAATCCCCTGGAGGAGGTTGACATCATCTAGTATGTTAACACTTCTATATAAAGCATATCTACACGGTTCACCGCGCATGAGGCCTCTCGCCCACCCCCTCATCCGAATCCAACGCTTTCAAATATCCGGCCCTCGCTGAAAGCTTCCGTGAGGTCCGCCTTCCTGGACGCCTCCGGCCAGGTGGTCGTCAAGGACGTCCCCCTTCCCGCGCTCCGGGGCGGAGACCTTCTCGTGGAGATGAAGGCCTGCGGGGTCTGCGGCTCGGACCTCGAGAAGATCCGTGGGGGGTATACGGCCGCCCCGCCGGTCCTCGGCCACGAGGCGGTGGGCGTCGTCCGCGAGGTGGGGAAGGGCGTCGAGGGCATCCGGGAGGGGGACCGGGTGTTCCCGCATCATCACGTCCCGTGCTACGGGTGTGCCTACTGCCTGGGCGGCAGCGAGACCATGTGTGCCGACTACCGGAAGTGGCACCTCGACCCGGGCGGGTTCTCCGAGACCTTCCGCGTGCCGGCCTGGAACGTGGAGCACGGGGGTGTGCTCGCGCTCCCCCCCGCCGTCTCCTTCGAGGAAGGCACCTTCATCGAGCCCCTAGCGTGCTGTGTCCGCGCCCTGGACCGGTTCCGGGTTCCCGAGGGGGGCACCGTGCTCGTGGCGGGGGCCGGGCCCATGGGGCTCCTCACCCTCCAGCTCCTCCCCTACTACGGCGCCGGGCCCGTCATCGTCAGCGAGGTCTCCCCCTATCGCATGCGGCACGCCCAGCGCCTGGGGGCGCTCACCGTGAACCCCCGTAAGGAGGAGCTGAGGGAGGTCGTTCGACGCGAGACGGAGGCGCGGGGCGCCGATCTCGCCATCGTGGCCTCCAGCAGCCCGAAGGCCCTCGTCCAGGCCCTCGAGAGCACCCGAGACGGAGGGACCGTCGGCCTCCTAGGCATCCCGGAGGCGGGCGCCTCCCTTCCCGATGTCAGCCGCCTTCTCACGAGGGAACTCTCCCTCCTCAGCAGCAACGCGGCCACGGGGCGGGAGACGGGAAGGGCCCTGGAAATGCTCACCGAGGGCGCCATCGAGGTGGCCTCACTGGTGACCCATCGCGTTCCGCTGGGAGAGATCGCGAAGGGTCTGGCCCTCGCGGAGAACGCGGAGGCCCTGAAGGTCCTCATTACGCCCTGAGGCTCCGATAAAGCTATTAGCGCCACCGCTCTAGGCACGACGCCGGGGGGGCCGCCGGCCCTCTCCTTCCTGATTGAAATTGGGGGTGTATGGCATGGACTGGGGGATGCAGAACCGACTCTCGCGCATCATCAAGCCAGGGTCCAACCGGACCGTGATGCTCGCGGCCGACCACGGGTACTTCTTGGGGCCCACGCGGAAGCTGGAGGATCCCGGGAAGACTCTCCAACCGCTTATTCCTTACGCGGACGCCCTCATGGTCACCCGCGGGGTGGTCCGGAGCTGCATCGATCCCCGCACGGACATCCCCATCGTGCTTCGGGTCTCCGGGGGGGTAAGCATCGTGGGACCCGCGCTCTCCGACGAGGGGATCGCGAACTCCGTCAAGGACGCCCTCCGCATCAACGCCTCCGCCATGGCCCTGTCCATCTTCGTGGGGACGGAGCATGAGCGGCAGACCCTCCTGAACCTCGCGGAGCTCGTGGACCAGGGGACGGAGCACGGGATTCCCGTCCTCGCGGTCACGGCGGTGGGGAAGGAGTTGGAGAGGCGAGACGCCCGCTACCTGGGCCTGGCCTGCCGCATGGCCGCCGAGATCGGGGCCAACTTCGTGAAGACGTACTACTGCGACGGCTTCTCCAAGGTGGTGGAGAGCTGCCCCGTGCCCCTGGTCATGGCCGGCGGCCCCAAGCTGGAAACGGACATGGACGCCTTCGAGCTGGTCCACCACGCGATTTCCGAGGGCGCCTCCGGCGTGGACATGGGCCGCAACATCTGGCAGTCGGAGCACCCCGTGGCCAAGATTCGGGCCGTCCGGGCCATCGTTCATGAGGGGGCCACGCCCAAGGAGGCGAACCAGGTCTTCGAGGAGACGAAGGCCGGGATGAAGGAGTAGGCCCGGGCTCGGCACTCGGGGCCGATCGATATCCCGGGGCGGCCAAGGGCAGCACAACAATTCCGCCGCCGTCCCGGCACGTCCCGGGGAGTTTTCTCGCAGTCTGTGGTGACGTCCGACTCGTGGAGCCCGATTCGCGGAGTGTGCTGGTGAACGGTGAGGTCCCCCTCCCTTTCGAGAAGGTGTGCGAGGGGACGTTGATTCCCCGCCCCAATGGCTAGGTAAAAGGAAGGAGGGCAGGCCCAAAACCGTCGGTGCTGTCGGGCCTGCCGATGGGTGGCAGGGGACGCGGTTCTACTCGAAGTCCCCTTCTCCGCCCGGCCCGCCTTCCCCAGGCGGACCGCCCTTGAACTCCGTGGCCGCGATGATGTCGTCGATTCGAAGGATCATGACGGCGGCATCCGTGGCGCTGTTCAGGGCCTGCTTGCTCACACGGAGGGGCTCCAGGACGTCGAGCTTCTTCATGTCCTCGACCTTGCCCGTGTAGACGTTGATGCCGTGCCGGTGCTTCCCGGCCTTGTGGGCGTTTCTCAGGTCGATGAGGGTGTCGATGGGGTCGAGGCCCGCGTTCTCCGCCAACGTCCGGGGGGCGACCTCCAAGGCCGTCGCGAACGCCTCGATGGCGATCTGCTCCCGGCCCCCCACAGAGGCGGCGTAGTCACGTAGGCCGAGGGAGAGGTGGGTGTGAACGGATCCGCCGCCCGTGACCATCTTTCCGTCCTCCACGGCCGCCTTCACCACGCTAATGGCGTCGTCGACGGATCGCTCGATCTCGTCCACCACGTGCTCCGTCCCGCCCCGCAGGAGCAAGGAGATGGCCTTGGGATTCTTGGCGCCGGTCACGAAGGTCATCTCGTCATCGCCGATCTTGCGCTCCTCCACGAGGGCGGCCGTGCCGAGATCGGACTTCCCGATCTCCTGCACCTTCGACACGATCCGGGCACCCGTGGCCTTCGCCAGCTTCTCCATGTCGGACTTCTTGACCCGCCGGATGGCGTAGATGCCCTCCTTGGCCAGGAAGTGCTGGGCCATGTCGTCGATGCCCTTCTGCCCGAAGACCGCGTTGGCCCCGACCTTCTTGAAGGCCTCGACGAAGGCGCGGAGGATGTTCTCCTCCTCCCCGAGGAAGGCCTGCAGCTGCTCCGGATTGCTGATCTGGATCCGGGCGTCGAACTCGGTCTTCTTCACCTCGAGGGCGGCGTTCACCAGGGCGACTTTCGCCTTCTCCACCCGGGTCGGCATTCCGGTGTGGACTCGCTCCTTGTCCACGATGATGCCGTCCACCATCTCGCTTTCGAGGACGGAGCCCCCCTGCTTCTTCACGACTTGGATGTTGTCCTCGTCCACCTGCCACACACCCTCCCTCTCCTCGGCCACGGCGAGGACGGCTCGGACGGCCAAGTCCGCCAGGTAGTCCCGGTTCGCGCTGATGGCCTTGCTGATCATGGAGGTGGCGGCGATCTTCGCCAGGGTCGCCTTGTCCTTCGGCCCAACCTTCTCGCCCAGATTCTCCAGAAGCTCCGTGGCCTTCTCCGCGGCCATCCGGTATCCCTGGGCGATAACGGTGGGGTGAATCTTCTGCTCCACCAACTCCTCGGCCCGCTTGAGTATCTCGCCGGCCAGGATCACCGCCGTGGTCGTTCCGTCGCCGACCTCCTCGTCCTGGGTCTTGGCGACCTCGACGAGCATCTTGGCGGCGGGGTGCTCCACATCGATCTCCTTGAGGATCGTGACGCCGTCGTTCGTGATGACCACGTCGCCCATGCTGTCGACGAGCATCTTGTCCATCCCCCGGGGACCGAGGGTCGTCCGGACGGCATCGGCGATGGCCTTTGCCGCATGGATGTTGCTCGTCTGGGCACTCCGACCGCGGTCGCGACGGGTGCCCTCCTTGAGAACCAGTACTGGGGTTGTTCCCATCATAGTCCTTTCTCCCTCACGGTTTCGAGTAACGTGTCGTGTCCTGTATGTAATAGACCTTCTATATAAGGATTTGTTCTGTGTCCGAAAGGCAGACGGTGGCCCTTGTGCCCGAGGAAACCGGACAGCCTGGCATGGAAACGGTCGCCTGCCCTTCGTGCGGGACCGTCATGGGGGACGGCTTCTCGTTGCCGAGATGTCACCCGGGAGGGCGGGGGGGGGGGCGAAATGGATACGGGAAAGGACCCGCTTCGCCCTGGGAGGACGACGCCTCGTGAAGCCGGACGGGCTGGGGAACGTGCACATCGAGAGCCACCGATGTGCCGCCTTTCGTCTTATGACGCTTCGGTATTAGGGCCGACGGACTCCGACCTTGCCGGTCGGCGCCCTCGTGGGAGGCCTTCCGTCCCCGCTCACATTTCCCGGCGGACCGTAATGGGGATGAGACCCCGCTCGAACTCAAGCTCCGCGATGTCGACGGGATCCACGAGGTCCTCCGGGATCGCCAAGATCACGGGGGCCCCCATGGCGATCTGGAGGGCTCGGGCCCCGATGATGCGTGCCCGCTCGAATCGAGTAAAACCGCGGATTCCGTCTCCCCCCTTCTCCCTCAGCACCTGACCAGCCGGTGAGCCCACGCCCCCTGGGGGCCGGCGGCGATTCTTCGCCCTGCAGCAGTGAATCCACTGGCATCTCGCCCTACGTGAGGCCTCAATTCGCCACCGAGACCTACGCCTGGTTGATTCGCCCGGCCCCGGAACAGTTCCCTGCTCGTCCTTACGGGACTCCGTGCTAAATGGCCTGCCTATTTAAGCCCTTTCTCCGAGGGCGCCCCCACGCCCCGTTATCGTCCTCGATAATGCCGGCCGAAGGTATAAGGCGGCGCCGCGGAAGGGTAGCGACGATCCGTTCGACGCCGACGCGGCGCGTCCCCGACCCCCTCGGGGGAAGGGGGTTCAGGGAGGCGGCGATCCACGATGGAAGCGAAAATGGAGGAATCGTCTAGGGCGTTCTTGGAGGAGGCCTTCCCCCCGGGGTCTCTGAGCCTGCTCCTCACCCCCCCCGGACCCGAGCGGGAGGCCTTCCTGGTCCCCCTCCTCCTCCACGGCCTACAAGGGAACGCGCCCCTCCTGGCAGTCCTTTCCAACACCTCCCCAAAGACGGTTATGACGAAGCTCGCCTTGGCGGGCGAGGAGGCCAAGTCCGCCCTCAAGAAGGGCCGCTTTCGCATTCTGGACTGGTACTCGCACAAGGAAGGGGGGGTCGAGGAGGCGGTTGAGGAAGAGGGCATCCTCCGATGCCCGGGGAAGTTGGAGGCCCTCGAGAAAGGCCTGAAGGCTCTCCTCAAAGGGAAGGGCGGCCGGGGACTGGCGATTCTGGAATTCCTGACGGATGCCACGTGGTTTGGCAAGGAGCAGGCCTTGGACTTGGCCGCCTCGCTCCGGGACCGGTCGCTGAAGGCCTACGGCGCGGCCATCCTCGTCCTCGATGCGGAGCTGGTCGCCCCCGAGGTCGTAGAGCGGCTGGAGGCAATGGCCGATGGGGTGGTCCGGCTTCATCGTGAGCGGTCCGAGGTGGGACCCACCTGGAAGGTCTCCGCGGGGAGGGCGGGGAAGGAAGCCGTGGACCACTACCTCTCCATGGAGCCCCCTTTCGTGGGGTTCACGATCACGGCGGAACCCGCGGCGGCCCTGGAGGCCTCCCCCGCCCTCGCGACTCCGGGTCCGGAACCCACGGCGGCCCCGTGTCCCCAGTGTGGGGCGCCGAGGGAGGACGAGGCATGCGTCGCGTGTGGCTACGGGCCCGATGACCCGCGTCTTGAGCAGGTCCGTGCGATTCTCCAGCGATGTGAGGATCGCCTGGCGGAGGATGCCCACGACATCGATGCCCTCTTCACGAAGTCCGTCTCCCAGGCAAGGTTGGGGGCCTACGACGAGGCCATCGGGACCCTCAACCAGCTCGCACGGCTCGATCCTAGCTACCCCGCTCTCTGGATGCTCAAGGCGAAGATCTACGAGCGGGTGGGCGACGATCTCAAGGCGAAGCTATGCCGACAGCGGGCCCTGGAGCTGGAGGAGAAGGAGACCGGCTCCGTCATGGCGGTGCGCCTGGGGAAGGAGGGCTTCCAGTGCCCCCTCTGCCACCGCTGGCTTCCCATGAAGGCCGCCGTCTGCCCCTGCGGCGCCGAATTTGCCGAGGACGAGGGCTCATAAGGGGGGTTGTCCCCCGACCTTAACGGCTCGATTCATGGAAAGCGGCGCTCTCTTCTCGTCCTGACCCGGCCGGGGGATTGTGGGATGCCGGGGTTGACCCCAATCACTAGGGCGAGGGCCCCATCATGAGGGCACCGTACGACACCCGCCCCTGCATGCATCGCGGTTCACGGATCCCCGCGACCTTCGCGAGGGGCCCGCTCATATCGAACCGCCACCATAAACCCCTTTCGCCGGCTGCGGGTGGCAGAGCTTTTAAACGCAAGCCCCGTGGGTCGCTCGTGGCCGCCTCCGAGGTACTCCCGTGGGTCGCTCTGCGACGGGGAAGGCCCCTTGACCCCCGGGGGGAGGGACGAGCCGCCGCCGACCCGGATGCGCTGTTTCGCGCGGCGCTGAAGGAGCATGGCCGTCTCTTGGTCTGGGACCTGGACGGCATCGAAGGACATCGTCCCCAGCTCGACGTCTATCGCCGGTTCGAGGGGAAAGGCCTCTGGGTCGAGGGCGGGGCTCGCACCGTCGGGACCCTCGTGGACATCCTGGTTGCGGGGGCCGACGTGGCGGTCATCAATCGGCGTCGGATGCAACGGATCGACCTGCTGGCGGAGGCAACCCAACTCACCCCCCAGCTGGCCGTCTGCCTTGAGGAGGGTCCCGGAGTGCCCCCGGTCCGCGCAGACCCCTCCAACTCCCCCGCGGATCTCTTCTCCGAGGCGTACCGCGCGGGCATCGAACGGGGCGTATACCTCCACCACGCGGGCCTCCAGGAGATCCCGACGTGGGTGGACGTCCTCGAGGGAATGGAGCTCTACGCCGGCCCCGTCCCTGTCTCCGATCGGCAAATCGGGACGGAAGGACGGGTGGTCGCCAACCTCTACGAGCTGGTCTGATGGAGGGCCTCAAGCAGACCATCGCCCTCCTGTTCCGCCGAAAGGGGCGGGAACGGATGACGGAGCGGGAGTTCGTCCTCTCCGCCTCCCTGGATCTCCGATGGTTTCCTCCCAAGGAGGCCCAGCGGCTGCTGGACCTCAGCGTGCAGAAGGGCCTCCTCACCGTCGCGGGGGGAGGCCTCGAGCCGACCTTCGACCTGAAGGGCGTGGACATCCCCCTGAGATTCGTCCCCACCGCCGAGGTCCTGGAGAACGAGGGAGACCTGTTCGACCGGATTCTCGACGAGATAGCGCGGTCCGCCTCCGCGCCGAGGAAGGAACTCGCAGCCCGGATCAACGCCATCCGCGGGCGGATGGGTGTCTACGTGGAGGTGGCGGCCCTATTGGCGGGACGCGAGGCAGGGGTCGACGTCTCAGACCTGGTACCTGAGGTGGAGGCGATGTTGCGGGACCGGCACCCCTAGTCCTCTCGCCGCATCAGGTCCCCTAGGGTCAGGGGCCTCGTCTCCGTGCGGCGGGGGCCCTCCCCTTCCTCGACGCGCTCCCGCAGCCGTACCTGCAGGGTCCGCTCCAGCTTGGACACTAGGGCGTCGGGGGGCCGCATCCGGCCCTTCTCCAGCTTCTCCAGGACGCTCAGCTTCTCGTTGATTCGACGGGCGAGCTCCTCTCGCTTCCACCCCTGGGCCTCCCGGGCCCGCCGCAGTCGTTCGGGAAAGTCCGGCGCCAGGTCGTACTCCGGCTCCTCCGGGGGCCGCGCCCGTCGTCTCCGAGGCGGCCCGGGCAGGGAGGGACGACGTGCGGGCCGTGGCTGAATCTCCTCCCCGAAGCGGGCGCACCGATCGCAGAGCATGAGGCGGGTCCCCTCCACGACCACCGTCCGCAGGCCGGCCTGCTCGGCCCCGCACATCTCGCACAGGGGCATACAATCTCCCTCGCTAGGCCTCCTCGAGCGCGGGCGCCCGGGACCCCCGCCGGTACCGCAGATACTGGAACGCGAGGATGGCGGGGGAGAGGAAGAGGAAGACCAGCGCCGAGGCGAAGCCGAAGACGACCAGCGCCGTCATGACGTAGAGGCTATAGGGCATGGCCAGGAAGGTGAGGCTTCCCAGCGCGAGGGCTCCCAGGACCCACGGATCGACTCCCTTCCTCAAGAGACTCACCGAGACCATGGTCCGTTCCATCTTTAACGTGTCGGCCTTCGTCTATCGTTTGTGATGCCCGCGGGGGAACGCATAAATAGACCATCCAGGTAATTAGCGCCCGATGCCCCCCTCCCTCCCCAGGAGGTTCTTTCTTGGATGAGGAGGACGCCCAAGAATTCTACGAGCGACTCTCGGAGCGGATCGCCCTCCTTGAGCAGAAGAACGACCGGCTCCTCCAGGACTCCAAGCTCATCGAAGGAGAGAAGCGATTCATCCAGAGCGAGCTGGGGAAGCTCCGCCGGGAGGCGAAGCGCCTCAAGGCCGAACTCGACCGGCTGAAATCCCCGCCCCTCATCATCGGCGTGGTCCGTGACATCCTGGTAGACAGCCGCGTGGTGGTCAAGAGCTCCACCGGCCCCGACTTCATCGTCCAGGCGGCGGACTACGTGGACCCCGACAGCCTCGTCGTCGGGGCCCGCGTCGCCCTCAACAAGCAGACCCTCGCGGTCATGGGTGTCCTGCCTCCGTCCTACGATCCCATTGTCATCGGCGCGGAGGTCATCGAGAAGCCCCCCTTCACCTACAAGGACATCGGCGGGCTCAAGGACGCCCTCCGGGAGGTCCGAGAGACGGTGGAGGAGCCCATGTTGAAGCCGGAGGTATTCCGGAAGGTGGGCATCGAACCGCCCAAAGGCGTCCTCCTCGTGGGATCTCCGGGGACGGGCAAGACCCTCATGGCGAAGGCCGTGGCCAACAGGACGAAGGCCAACTTCGTCCGCCTCGTCGGCTCCGAACTCGTGCAGAAGTACATCGGCGAGGGCGCCCGGCTGGTGCGCGAGCTCTTCGAGCTCGCCCAAGAACGAGCCCCCTCTATCGTCTTCATCGACGAGCTGGACGCCATCGGGGCCAAGCGGCTCGAGCTGGCGACGAGCGGGGACCGCGAGGTCCAGCGGACCCTCATGCAACTCCTCGCCGCCATGGACGGATTCGAGCCCCTCTCCAACGTCAAGATCATCGCCGCTACGAACCGACCCGACATCCTAGACCCGGCCCTGTTGCGGCCGGGTCGGTTCGATCGGATTGTTCAGTTCGACATGCCGAACCAGACCGCGCGGGTGGAGATCTTTAAGATTCACACCCGGGGCATGAACATCCGCGGGGACGTGTCCTTCGAGCGGATGGCCTCGCAGACCGAGGGGGTCTCGGGGGCGGACATCAAGGCCATCTGCACCGAGGCGGGGATGTTTGCGATTCGCGAAGGGCGGGATCACGTCCTCTCGGAGGACTTCGTCCTGGCCCGGGACAAGGTCGTAGAGGCGGCCCTGGAGGGGTCTCCCGAGACGGGGGCCATGTTCGCCTAGCCCTCTCCGGTCTCCACCTCTTTCTCGACGACGAAGGCGCCCACGTAGTCGCAGTCTCGACAGTGGTAGAGTTGGCCCGCGATCATGCCGGCCTCCCAGTACAAGTCGGAGGAGCCGCACTCAGGACATGTGACGACCCTCCGCCCCACGAGGACATCTAGGCGCCCCCGGCATATAACCGTCTCCCCGGCCGGGCCACCGTAACGTTTATTCAAACCTCACGAGTAGCCTCGGACTGGATGCAGAGGTTACCCCGTCGGTCTCCCCGGGTCAATCCCGTGACGGCCGTCGTCGCCGCCGTCATCGTGGCCGCCCTCATCCTTGGCTACCTCCTCGCGACCTCGCCCCCCGCCCCAACGCCTCCCGATGTCGTCCAAGCGGGGGATATCGTGGAGGTGAACTATATCGGCTTCTTCCCCAACGGCCGGGTGTTCGATACGAGCATCCCGGCGGTGGCGGAGGACAACGCCACCTGGCCCAAGGCGGTCTCCTTCGAATTCCGCGGCTCATACTCGCCCCTCCGCTTCCAGGTCGGTGGCGCCACGAGCACCGTGATCGAGGGCTTCGAGCACGGGGTCCTCTTCCCGACGCCGATGCGGGTGGGAGAGGCCCGGGAGGTGATCGTCCCGCCGGAGATGGGCTACGGCTCCTCGGACCCCACGAAGGTCGAGGTGCGCCCGCTCCGGGAGGAGCTGACCCAGTTCGAGACGCTCCTTCGGGCCGAGTTCGCCGCGCGATTCCCCCAGCAAGATCCCGTGGCTGGGCTCACCTTCACCCATCCCACCTGGGGGTGGCCGACCTGGGTGGCGGAGGCCTCAGGCGACTTCGTTACCCTCATGCACGTGCCCGATCCGGGCTTCGTGCTCCGGCCTTTCGGGGCGTGGGATGCCCGGGTGCTCGAGGTAGACACATCCGCCAACGGGGGCCTGGGACGCATCGTCGTCCAGCACCTCCTGACCCCCCGCAGCATTGACAACGTGACGTGGACGGTCGCGGAGCGCACCTTCCGGATCGTCGACGTCGATCCCATCGCGGGGACGTACACGGCGGACTACAACAACGAGGTCGTGGGGAAGACGCTAGTCTTCCGCATGGAACTCGTCCTCATCGACCGCACCTGAGCCTACGCCGCCATGTCCTCATAGAGGGCGACCAGCTTCTCGGTGGTGTCCTCCCACGAGAAGCCCTCGGCCGTCTCCCTCGCCAGCTCCTCCACCTCCTCCCCGCACTCCAACGCGGCGAGGACGCTCAGGCAAAAGCCCGACGCGTCGCCCGGGGGAAAGAGAAACCCGTTCCGCCCGTCCGCGATGTACTCCGGGAAGGCCCGGTAGTCCACGGCCACCACGGGCTTCCCGCACGCCATGGCCTCCAGGGCCACCATGCCCTGGGTCTCAAATTGGGACGCGATGGTCAGGACGTCGGCCGCGGCGTAGTAGGAGGGGAGCTCCTGATCCGGCACGAACCCGGCGAAGAGGATGTCCTCCGCAAGGTCGTGGCGCTCGACGAACCAACGGCAGCGGTCCAGCTCCGGCCCTGTCCCCACAAAGAGGAGCTTGCAGCCCGGTCTCCTCCTCTGCAGGCCAGGGAAGGCGTGCAGGAGGAAGGTGAGGTCCTTCTCGGGGGCCATCCGGCCGACATGCAGGAGGAGGTCCTCGTCCCCGAGACCGTGCCTCTCCCGTACGGCCCTCCCATCCAGGCCTGGGCGAAAGCGCTCGAGGTCCACCCCGTTGGGGATCACCGCCGTGCGGCGCATCCGGGGGGCGAGGGTGCGCAACTCGTCGAGGATCGTGTGGGTGGGGGTGACGACCGCCCCGCATCGGTGGAGGAAGCCCCGCAGGTAACGGGAGATGAGGCCCGTGAGGAGGCGGGAACGCCGCGTAAAGGGCGTGTAGTAGGGAATGGCGTCGATGATCATGGTGTGGAAGGTCAGGATCATCGGCCGGAAGAGCTCCCGGGAGGCCCACATGCCCTTGAGGCCCATGAAGGCGAAGCCGTGGGCGTGGACCAGGTCGGGGTCGTATTCCTCGAGGATGTCCAGCTCCCGCTTGGTGGGGAGGAGGGAGACGCGGTAGCCCGGGTAGCGGCGGAGTTCCCGGGATCGGCTGTAGATGGTGTCGGGAGCCTGGGGTCCCTTCCCACCCCTCCCCCCCGGCGCGACGATCAGGACCCGGTGCCCCCGCTTCTCGAGGGCGAGCTTCGTGTTCCGGATCGCGTTCACGACGCCGTCCACCGTGGGGAGGTAGGTATCGGTGAAGACGGCGATTCTCACGAGGCGATCACCTTCCGGACGCGGTCCACAACCTCGCGCGGGGAACGTCCCAGGAAGCGGACCATGGGGACCTTTCCGGGGCCTCCCAGGTCGTAGATGGCATCGGGAAATGTCTCGGCCCGGCGGATGGCCTCGCGGGTCCCCCACTCCATGGTCTTGGCCCCCGGGGGTTCCTCCCCCCGGTCAAAGGTGCCGATCGCCAGACCCGCCTTCCGACAGCGCTCCACCAGGTCCTCCGAGTAGCGCAGGTTCATCGCGGACCGGCGGGCGGGATCGAATCCCATGGCCGCCAGGATGATTCGGGCGACGTGGCGGGAGGCCCCATAGGCGGGGGGCCCGACGGCGGCCGTCCGCGTCCCCACACGCACGATGCGCCCGGCGATGGCACAGATGTCGTCCTTTGTCTCCGCGGCCGGCAAGGCGTATCCGAGGTTGGTACCCACCTCCGGGACGAAGGCGGGGGGCAGAAACTCGAGGAGCTCCTCCGTCGCGTCGCGCACCGCCGCCCAGACCTTCCAGCGGTCCTCCACATAGCCCGCGTTGATCACGCGCAGCCCCTTCCCCACCGCATAGGCAGTGGCGAAGCCCGCTGCCACCTTCCTCCGCGCGCCCCGGACGCTGTCCGGCACGCTCCTTCCCAGGGCCAGGTAGCCCGCGATGGTGGAGGCGTATGCACACCCGCTCCCGTGAAGCTCCCCCGGGTACCGGTAGCCCGGGAACGTGTGGACAGCCTCGCCGTCGTACAGGACGTCCACGAGATCCCCTTCCAGGTGTCCGCCCTTCACCAGGACGGCCCGGGGCCCCAGGGCCTGGAGGGCGCGGGCCGCCTCTCTCATCTCCTTCACGCTCCGGATGGTCGCTCCTGTCAGGGCCTCGGCCTCGGGGAGGTTCGGGGTTAGGAGGGTGGTCAGAGGCAAGAGGTGCTCCCGCAAGGCCTCCGTGAAACCCGAGGTGTGGAGGGAGGAGCCGGTCGCGGCCACCATGACGGGGTCCACAACGAGGGGGCGGTCCAAGGAGGCGAGTTCCTCCGCGACGGCTTCGACGATGGCCCGGGAGTAAAGCATGCCGGTCTTCGCGACGTGGACCTCGATGTCGTCTCGGAGGGCCTGGATCTGGGCGCGAACGGTCTCGACGGACAACGGCTCGGTGGCCACGACCCCCCGGGTGTTCTGGGCGGTCACCGCGGTGAGGGCCGTTGCCCCGTGGACCCCGAGGGCGGCCAGGGCTTTGAGGTCGGCCTGGATGCCCGCTCCGCCGCCCGAATCACTCCCGGCCACCACGAGCACTGTCCGCACGGGGGCGAGCATGGAACCCGTGCGCTTAAAGGCCTTGGCGGTCGCCCGCGCCTCATGTCTTTATTACCGCGCCCTCGATGCGAAGTTCATGCGGGCCTGGAGTGGCCACATCATCCTGGACCCCCAGGTGCGCTTCAAGGACCTAGAACCCCTCTTCCGGGACCTCTTCGCCCTCTTCCTCGAGGAATCGGAGCAGACGCGGGACGACCCGGAGTTCTTCGAGATCATCCTGGAGGAGAACCTGCGGGATCTCCGAAACGACCGGAAGCCCGAGGGGTTCAACCGGGACGGGACCATGCGCCTGATCTTCCCCCTCAGCGAGCGAAAGGAGTTCTACCTGTACGGGAGTTCCCGCACCGTCGAGGTGCCCCGGGTCACCCAGGCGTTGAGCCAGTTTCTTGAGCAGCACAACATCCGTCACGAGATCGAGTGGGATGGCCTCCTCCGCTTCGCCGGGAAGCACTGATTACGCGAGGGGGACGCGGAGGACGTCGTGGTAGCGGGCCCCCGAGGGCCGCAGCTCGCTTCGCTTGAGCCGCAGCTCCTCCACCCGTTGCGTGCCGAAGGCCTCGTCCCGGTGGGCCTCTAGCAGCTCCGTGAGCTCCTCCCGGTCCGCGCGACCCTTCACACGTCCCACCGTCAGGTGCGGCGCGAAACGACGCCGCTCCCGCGGGAATCCCAGTCCCTGCAGGCCGCCCTCGAGGCGCGTGGCGATCCTCACGAGGGGGTCCCCGCCCTGGACGCCGATCCAGAGGACGCGCGGGTTGCGGCGGCTCGGGAAGGCCCCCGTGCCGTGCAGGGTGAGTGTGAAGGGTTCCTCTCCCTTGACGGCTTCTGCAAGGGCCTCGCGAAGGGAGGCGACCAATCCGTCGTCGGTCTCTCCCAGGAACTTCAGGGTGAGGTGCAGGTTCTCCGGCGATACGACGCGGACCCGTGCCCGCGTCCCCCGGAGGGCGTCCAAGAACCGGATCATTCCCGGCGTGGACTCGATGTCCACCGCAATGAAGGCCCGCATCCTTCAGGCTCCGATGGAGGTGCCCACGAACTCCCCCCCGACGACGGCCCCCTCGAGGGAGGCCAGATCCCGCCCGTGGACCACGAAGAGGGGGATGCCTGACCGCTTCACGACCCCGGCGGCATACGGATCAAACACCATGGAGGGACCCGCCAGCCCCGTGGGCTCCCCGGCGATGGCCGTGAGCTCCTCGTAGCTCATCCGTGCGAGGCGCGTGGCGGCCGGGTCCTTGCGCGGGTCGGCCGTGTACACCCCGTCGACGCTGGTGGCGTTCACGAGCCGGCTCGCCCGGACGCGCTCGGCCAGCTCTGCCGCGACGCCGTCCGTGGTGAGGGACACCCGGACGCCCCCCATGACCACCATGGCATGCGCCTGGGCCGCGGCTTCCGCCTCCTCGTAGCTCGCCGCCACCTGGGGCGAGGCCTTCGGCCCCAAGGCCTGGATGAGGAGGCAGGCGTTCAGACGGGTGACCACGATGCCGATCTCATCCAGCGTACGCTCGTCCAGGCCCAGGGCGCGCCCCATCTCGATGTAGGAGCGCGCCGGCCGACCGCCTCCCGTCACGAGGAAGAGCGGTCGCTCCTCCGCCAGACGGTTCAGCAGGGCGGCGAGGCTTTGCAGGTACTCCACATCCCCGTCCCCCGGGACCAAAATGGACCCTCCCAGGGAGATGACCACTCGCTCTGGGGGCATGCCAATCCTCTTTAACGGGCACGGCCCTAACACGATTTAAGCGTATGGCGGTCCAGGAGAAGGGGAAAGAACGCTATCTCTTCAAGCGCAAGCTGGAGGAGATCGAGGCAGCCGAAGGCAGGGGGACGGAGCTGGTCTCCATCTACGTGCCCCCCAACCGGCAGGTGTCCGACGTTACCGGTTACCTGCGCCAGGAGCTGAGCCAGTCCAGCAACATCAAGAGCAAGACCACTCGGAAAAACGTGACGTCGGCCATCGAGTCCATCATCTCTCGACTCCGGGCCTTCCGCCGGGTGCCCGAGACCGGCCTGGCCATCTTCGTGGGGCACAGGCAGGTGGGCGCCGACCAGACCCAGATGGTGTCCCACGTCGTCGAGCCGCCGGAGCCCGTCACCACCTTCCTGTACCGCTGTGACTCCCGCTTTTTCACGGAGCCCCTCGAGGAGATGCTGCGGGAGAAGGACGTCTACGGCCTGGTCGTCATCGACCGTTCCGAGGCGACCCTGGGCCTGTTGCGGGGCAAGCGGATCGAGGTGGTCAAGAACGTCCAGAGCCTCGTTCCCAGCAAGCACAGCAAGGGGGGCCAATCCGCCCGACGCTTCGAGCGGCTCATCGAGCAGGCGGCCCACGAGTTCTTCGTGAAGGTGGGCAACCTCATGACGGACGCCTTCCTGGAGATGGAGGACCTGAAGGGCATCCTGGTGGGGGGACCGGGGTACACCAAGGACTTCTTCCTGGAGAAGGACTACATCCACCACGAGCTGAAGAAGGTCGTCGTGGACACCTTCGACGTAGGGTACAGCGATGAGTCGGGCCTGCGTGAGTTGGTGGAGAAGGCCAAGGACGCTCTCTCCGACCTCGACCTCATGCGGGAGAAGCGCCTCGTCCAGGCATTCCTGGATCAGGTGCGACGCCCGGAGGGAGGCCTCGTGGTGTACGGGGAGAGGGAGGTGCGGAAGGCCCTGGCACTGGGGGCGGTCGAGGTCCTCCTGATCTCCGAGGGCCTACGGCAGGCCCGGCTCGAGATACGTTGTCCGAGCTGCGGCCATCACGGCCATCTGACGACGGAGGGCGAGGACCCGGGGCCATGCCCCGCGTGCGGAGCGGACCTCGACGTGGAGGATGGCGTGGACGCCGTCGAGGAGTTGATCGCCCTGGCGGAGGGCGTGGGCACGCGTGTCGAATTCCTCTCGATGGACTCGGAGGAAGGCGCTCTGTTCGCCCGGACCTTCGGGGGACTGGGAGGCCTCCTTCGCTTCCAGGTGGCCTGATGACGGAGGATCCCTGGGGGGATCTCACGGAGGAGATTGCCGTGCTCGTGCGAGCCGGCGAGGAGGCCCTGGGCTTTCCCCACGTGGACGTTCCTCTCGAGCTTCCTGCGCCCCAGTTCGGCGACATCGCGCTCCCCACCCACGCCTACGCCAAGACGGCGCGCGCGCCGCCCCCGGAGGTCGCTGCCCGTCTCTCGGAGGCCATGCCGCCGGCCGGCACCTACGTGAGCCGGCACGAGCCCGCCGCCGGCTACGTGAACTTTCACATCGATCTGGCCCCCTTCGCGGAGCGCACTCTGAGTTCCATCCTCCGGCTCGCGGGGGATTACGGCCGGGCGGCCCCCAACGGGCTGCGAGCCCTCGTGGAGCATACCAGCGCCAATCCCACGGGTCCCGTCCACGTGGGTCGCGCCCGGAACTCGATCATCGGTGACACCCTGGCGCGGCTCATCGAGCGGGCGGGGTATCAGGTCACCCGGGAGTTCCTCGTGAACGACTCCGGGCGGCAGGTCCTAATCCTCCTTTGGGGCCTCGATCACCTTACGGAGGAGGAGCTGGATCCCGCGGAGCGCGAGAAGGCGGACTACCGGTTCGTCCGCTACTATCAGAAGGCCATGAGCCGGGCGGGGGAGGCCGCCGTATCCGCGCAGGTGGACGACATGGTCCGCCGGTTCGAGGAGGGGGACCCCGAGCTCCGGCGTCGGGTTCGGGAGGTCACCGAGCAGGTCCTGGAGGGGATCCTCGAGACCCTGACCCGATTGGGGGTCGCCTTCGACACCCTCTTCTGGGACGACCAGACCCTGGAGGACGGGAGCGCGCAGCGCGTCGTCGAGAGACTGGTGGCGGGGGGACACCTAGAGGAGGAGGACGGCGCGCTGTACATCGACATGGAGCCCCACGGGTTCGCGGGGCGGGACCCTCGCTGGTTCGTCACGCGAAAGGACGGGACCACCCTCTACACGACCCGCGACCTGGCGTACCATCTCGACAAGTTCACCCGGACCGACCTGGCCCTCAACGTCCTCGGGGAGGACCACCGCCTCGAGTTTCAGCAGCTCACCGTGACCCTGCGCCTCCTGGGCGTCGAGAAGGAGGTGGAGCCCGTGTTCTATGCCTTTGTGGCCCTGCCCGAAGGCCGCATCGCCACGCGGACAGGGCAGGTCGTCCACCTTGATGACCTGATGGACGAGGCGGTGGAGCGGGCCTTGGCCGAGGTCCGGGCCCGGCGGGACGACCTGCCGGAGGAGGAGATGAGGCGCATCGCGGAGGCCGTGGGCATCGGGGCCATCCGGTACAACATCGTCAAGGTCCAGCCGAAGAAGCGGATCTTGTTTCGATGGGAGCAGGCGCTAAGCCTGGAGGGCCAGACCGCCCCCTTCCTCCAGTACGCCTACGCCCGGGCGGCAGGGATCCTCGGGAAGTCCGAGGGGTTGGACGGGTGGGACGCGCGCTTCCTGGACCTGCCCCCGGAGAGGGCGCTGGTCAAGCTGCTCAGCCGGTTCTCCGGTGTCCTCCGCGACGCCGCCGAGCGACGGCGTCCCAATCGGGTGGCCCTTTTCGGCCACGAGTTGGCCACGACCTTCAACCAGTTCTACCGGGACGCCCCCGTCCTGCAGGCGGAGGCGGATGTGCGTGCGGCGCGCCTCGCCCTGGTGACGTCCTTCCACATCGTCCTGGGGAACCTCCTGGAGTGTCTGGGGATCGAGCCCTTGGAGGAGATGTAGGGGGTCCCCGGTGAGCGAGGTGCGGGGGGGGGCGGAGGCACGCGAGAACGCCCGAGGACGACGCCCTCAGCGCGTGATCCGTTCCCGACCCCGGCGGCGAAGCCGACGTCGCAGGAAGAGGGCCACGGGGATCCCCACGATGACGGCGACGATGGATCCGATGAGAAGGGGCTGCTTCCAGGCCGCCTCTCGCACGTCCACCTGACGCTCTACGCTGTTCCGGGGCCCGACGAACAGGTCGGGTTCCTCCGGGTCCGTGACGTTGGCCCGCAGCGTGTAGTTGCCCAGCGGGCCCGTGATCCACGTGAACTCGACGGTCTTCGTCTCCCCCGCGTCCAGCGTGTTGTCCGTCGGGGTCCCGTTTGCGTCCCGGAAGACGGGGGTGATGGTCCGGATCTCCGGCGCCTGGCCGAACTGGAAGGCGAAGAACGTGACCTGCACGTTGTCAGCCGGAGCCCGGTTGGGCTCGTTCGTCACGTTGAAGCTGATGAAGAGGCTCACCACGCCGAAGAAGGTGGACTCCTCCGGGCTGGCGGGATCGATGCGCATGACGTTGGGCTCAATCGCCAGATCGGGACGGTCCTTCGGCTCGACGCCCACCGTGATGCTGCGGGTGGCGTTGCCTTCGTTCCCGGCCTGATCGGTCACCGTCAGGGTGACCGTGTAGGTCCCGAACCGGTCGTACGCGTAGGTCACGTTCGCCCCGGTGGTCGTGTTCCCGTCGTCGAAGTCCCAGGAGAAGCTCAAGTTCGCCAGGCTATCGAGGTTGTCCACCGTGTCCGTGCCGTCGAAGAAGTAGGGGATCTTCTCGACGAGACCGGTGACCTCCTGGAAGTCCTCGTCCAGGATGCGGAATTCCACGACCGGCGGCGACGTATCCGCCACGACCGCCGTCAGCGTGGCGTTGAGGCTCTCGTGGCCCGCCTGGTCCACCACCGTGAGGTTGACCGTGAACTCCCCCGGCTGGTCGAAGGTCCAATCCACGCTCTTCCCCGTGGCGTCCACCACCCCGTCTCCGTCGAAGTCCCACCGGTAGAAGCGGACGACGCCCACCATCTCGTCGTGGACACGGTCCGTGGAGTTCCCCGCGAAGAACTGCACCACGTCCCCCTCTTGGATGCTGATCGTCGTGTTGTTGGCGTCGATCCCGAATCCCGTGACGTTGTTCTCCATGAAGGCGATGGGCGGAATGCCGTCGACGTGGAGGGTGAAGTTCCGGAAGGTGACGTTCTTGCCCACCTCCTCGACGGTGAGGTTCCCACTGTAGTTGCCCATGAGGGAGAACGTCACGTTGGGTCGGATGCCAAAGGCGGTCTCGGTTTGCGGGATCGTGAGGTTGGTGAACGCCCACGTGAAGTTGGAGTCGGGATTGACACGGCCGTCGGGACTGTTCGGGTCGGTGGACTCCTCCGCGCTGAAGGTCATGGACTCGTTGGTGGGGACGATGGCGGTGTAGTTCTCCACGCTGGCGTTGGTCTCCGTGAACCGGTCAGGCGGTGCCACGACGAGGACCCGGGCCGTGCCGGCCACCGACTTGGCGACCTCCATGTCCACCCGGAAGTCCCCGGGGGCCACGACGGGATCGAGGACGATCCGCACGTAGCTCTGGACCTCCACGGACCCCGTGATGGTCTCGGCCACCCGCTCGTAGCCGGGCACGACCTGAACCGCGTAGGTGGTGTTCACCCGGACATCGGCCTCCATGTCGTGGGGCGCTGTCACGTTGACGAAGTACCTCTCCTCGTCCGCGGGAATCGTGGGGTCGATGGCCGTGTAGTTGGCGAGGCTTGCGACCTGGACGGGGCCGGCCGTGAGGTCAAAGCTCGCGAAGGAGACGTTGTAGTCCGTCACCCCTCCGTTGAGGTCGGATCGGTAGGCCTGACTGTTCGTGGTGAAGAAGCTCTCCGTGTCCACGTGCTTCGGGCCCGCCTCGAGGAGATAGGTCCGGAAGGCGTCCCGCTCCGTCGCGTTCAGGATCCCGTTGCCATCGCCTAAGGCCAGGTCGATCTGCAGCCGGAGGTTGCGCACCTGGGCGAAGGGGAGACCGGGGAATGTGCTGTCGTTGTTGAAGGTGAGGTTCCGCCACAGATTCAGACGGTTCCAGTCCCCACTGGGGTAGCGGATTTCGATGTCAACCCGCTCGTCCGGCGAGGGCTCGAGGATGCGGTCGATCCGCGCGTCGACGGTGACGGTGATGGTCGTGATGTTGGCCGCCCTCCCATCGGCGTCCACGATGAGAATGAAGGTCCCGGGGTAGGCGAAAAAGGTGTAGGAACTGCCCGTGATGTTGGCCGGAATCAGCCGCTTGGCGGCGGGGATGCCCCCGTCCGTGTTGTAGAGGAAGGCGACGAGTCCCGCGTCGATGAAGCTGAGGTCGGGTGCCTGGGCCAAGCCCACCAGCAGGACGCCCGGATCCAGGATGACGGGGAGGGTGTCATTCACCGTGAGGCTGAAGTCCTCGATCACCTCCGTCTCGAACCCCGTGTTTTCCACCCGTACGTCGAAGGTCCCCGCCCACAGCGTGAAGTTGGCGTCCCCCGTCGTATTGGTGGCCCCGGTCCCGAGGGACTGCCCCCTCGTGGCGTTGACGACCTCGACCACGGCACCGGCCAGGGCCCCGCCCGTGGTGGCCTCGACATGCACCGTGAGGGTCAGGTCGGCGGTCGGCATGGGCTCCATCTCCAGGTTCCTGATGAGGTTCTCCGTGTTGTCGAACCGGAAGACCTCCGTCTCGTTCTCGAAGTACCCCGCCGTGGCGACGGAGACGCGATAGAACCCGGGCGTCGGGGTGAAGGTGTATCTCCCGTCCCCTCCCGTGGAGAAGATCAGGGGGGCCTTCTGCCCATGGGCGTCTTGCAGTGTGACCGTGACACCGGCGAGGAGGTTGGTGGGATTACCCGCTTCGGTAATTACGCCCTCGACCTTCTGTGGCTGACCCGCTGAGAAGTCCGCCGTGAGGAGTCCAAGCCCCCCGAGGAGCAGGACGAAGAGCAAGAACATCGTCGCTGCCCTGTGTCTTCGGTTCATATCCATCCGTTTTCCTCCGTTCACCCTGCATAGCGCCCACGTTGGTTAGATGGCCCAGCCTGGGCCGGCATCGGCCTACCGAGTACCTCTATATAACGCTGGCGGGCCAAGTCTCGGCCCCTGGAGCGTCTGGACAGCGGCCTGAGGGAGGCCTCACGGGGCGATGCGGGCCCAAATTTCCTCAGGAAGCGTCTCGTAGACCTTCTCTTCCTGCCGCTCCTCGCGCCGTCGGCGGGCCCGATCGATGGCGAGGTCGTCCAGCTCCCAGTAGAAGGTTCGCCAGGATCGTCCCGTGGGGAGGATGACGGTCTCCCAATACGTGTTGAGAAGGCCGGCATCGTGGAGGTCGTAGAACACCTTGCGATCCTCCTGGTGGAGGACGTTGTCGATGATGACCGAGTTGAAGCCAAAGTAGTTCAGGACCCGGAGAGCCGTGTCGCTGGCCTCTTCCGGTGAGATATCTAGTGTCTTCTCCAGGGCCTCCTGGAGCTCCTCAGGTCTAACGACCATCTGCCCTCGCGCCCCCCGCTGCACCGTTAATCTGTTTTCGCTACTATAAATAGATTTCCCAGAACCGTTCCCGGCACGGGGCGGCCGGGCGCGCGAACCTCTTAACGAAGGCGCCGGTAGGGGGCGCGCCCGGGGGGCCCCGGGCGAGGTGAGGAAGGCGTGTCGGACGAGGCGGCGACGGCGGGCGGATACGTCGGGGCGCCCTATCCCCGCCTCGAGGACCGCCGCTTCGTGACGGGGCGGGGCCAGTTCGTGGCCGATCTTTCCCTGCCCGAGATGGTGCACGCGGGCTTCGTCCGGAGCCCCTACGCCCATGCGAAGATTCTCGGGGTCGATTTGAAGGCCGTGAGGGGACGGCCCGGCGTCGTGGGCGCCTGGAGCGGAAGGGACCTCCAGGACGCCCTGGGACCGCTGCCCACGGAGGTGGGGATGGAAGAGGCGGGCCTCAAGAGGCCTCCCTACCCCGCGGTGGCCGTCGACCGGGTGCGCTACGGGGGGGAGGCGGTGGCCGTCGTGGTCGCCTCGGACCCCTACGCCCTCCAGGACGCCCTGGAGTCGGTGACGGTCCGCTACGAGCCCCTCCCCGTCGTGTTGAACCAAGAGGAGGCCCGGAAGGAGGGCGCACCCCAGCTTCACGAGGAGGCCCCCGACAACTTGGCCTTCCGATGGCATCTCGAGGGCGGGGACGTCGAGGGGGTCTTCCGCGAAGCCGACGTGGTCGTTGAACAGCGGATCGTAAACCAACGGCTCCAGCCGGCCGCCCTGGAGCCCCGGGCGGCCGTGGCACTATGGGAGGCCGAAGGGGGACGCCTCACGCTCTGGGTGACGTCGCAGAACCCGGCGACCCATCGGCGGATTCTCGCCCGGGTGGTGGGGATTGCCGAGGCGGACCTCCGTGTCATCGCCCCCGATGTGGGGGGCGGTTTCGGCAGCAAGATCGCGGTGTACCCCGGGGAGGCGGTGGTCTGCCACCTGGCCCGCCGGCTGGGGCGGCCCGTGAAGTGGGTGGAGACCCGCGCCGAGAACTTCCAGGTCACGACCCATGGGCGGGACCACATCCAGAACGTCCGCCTTGCGGCCCGGACGGATGGGACGATCCTCGGCATCGAGGTCCGCTCCCTGGCGAACCTGGGGGCGTATCCCTCCACCGACGGACCCGCGATCCCGGCGAACCCCTTCGGGAAGATGCTGAGCGGGTGCTACCCGATGCGGGGGGTCCGGGTCGAGGTGCAGGGGGTCTTCACGAACACGACCCCCACCGACGCCTATCGGGGGGCCGGTCGGCCCGAGGCCGCCTACGCCGTGGAGCGGACGGTGGACATCCTGGCCCGACGGCTGGAGATGGACCCGGCGGAGATTCGGCGGAAGAACTTCATTCCGGCGGATGCCTTTCCCTACCGGGTCTGCACGGACCACACCTACGACAGCGGGAACTACGAGGGGACCCTGCGCAAGGCCCTCGAGGTCGTGGGGTACGCGCAGCTACGGAAGGAGCAGGGGCGAGCCCGGGAGGAGGGGCGGCTCCTCGGCGTGGGGGTCGCCGCGTACGTGGAGGTCTGCGGGTTCGGCTCCCCGGGAGGCTGTCGTCTTGTGGTGGATCCCGGCGGGAAGGTGGTCGTATACACCGGGGCCCACCCGCACGGCCAGGGGCAGGAGACGAGCCTGGCCCAGATTGTGGCCGACGCCCTAACGATTCCCGTGGAGGCAGTCGAGGTGCGACATGGGGATACGGCCACGACGCCTTGGGCCATCGGGACGTTCGGGAGTCGCGGGTTGCCCGTGGAGGGAGGTGCCTCCCTGCTCGCCGCCCGCGAGATGGCCGAGGCCGCCCGGCAGCGCGCCGCGGAGTTGCTCGAGGCCCGACCCGAGGATGTCGTTCTCGCGGGGGGAAGGGCCTTCGTTCCCGATGCCCCCGAGCGGGCGTACACCCTCTGGGACCTCGCCCGGTCCTTCCGGGAGGCCTCATCTGGCACCGAGGCGGACTGGGAGGTCCGCTCCTTCTATCACGCGGAGGACTACGTGTTCCCCTTCGGGGCCCATGCGTGCGTGGTCGAGGTAAATCCGGAGACCGGCCAGGTCCAGATCCTCCGCTACGTCGCCGTCGACGATTGCGGGACCGTGATTAACCCCCAGCTCGTGGCAGGGCAGGTCCACGGCGGGGCGCTCCAGGGGATCGGGCAGGCCCTCTGGGAGGAGGCCCGTTACGACGAGGCAGGAAACCTGCTGACCCTCGGCTTCCCGGACTACGCCGTCCCCACGGCCCTGGAGAGCCCGTCCATCGAAAGCATCCGCCATGTGACACCCTCCCCCCACAATCCTCTCGGGGCCAAAGGGGTGGGGGAGGCCGGGACCATCGGGGCCGCGCCTGCCGTCGTCAACGCCGTGGTCGACGCCCTCGCCCCCTACGGGATTCTCCATCTCGACATGCCCTTGACGCCGGACCGGATCTGGGCGGCCCTTCGCGCGAGACCGGGGGGCTAGCCGAACCCTCACGTCCCGCTCGGCCGTCTCCCGGAACCCATCATTGATCCTCGAGGAGCTTCACGAGCTCCTTGAAGTCTCGGGCTTCGAGATCTGGCTCGAGACCTAGCGGTTCCATCTTCCCGCCCATGCGGTTGATCCACAGGCCCCTCAGGCCGAAGGCCTTGGCGCCCATGATGTCGAAGGCGTTCGAGGAGACCATCCCAATCTGCGCGCGGGGGAGATCGAGCCGGGACACTGCGAGCTGGTAGACTCTGGGGGAGGGCTTGTAGGTCCCCACCTCCTCGGCACTCAGGACACGAGAGAAGAGATGGGAGATGCCGCTCCTCTCCAAGAGGGCGTGGAGGAGAGCCGTCTCGCCGTTACTCAGGACCACCAACGTGTACCGCCCCCTCAGGACCTCCAAGGCCGTAATCGCACCCGAATACAGGGGCAGTCCGTTCCAGGCCCCGGTTAGGTCATCCACTTCCTCCTTGCTAAGCCCAACCTGAAGCTGGCTACTCGCTGAGGAGAGGGCCCTCTGCGTCACCTCGGAGAAGGTCAGAAACCGATCCATAAGGGCCAAGAGAAACGTGTACTCCAGCTGCTTACTCCTCCACAGGGCCAGGAGTTCTTCGGCCCTCCTCACTCGACCTCTCAGCCCCTCCCTCAAGGCCTCTACATCGAACAGGGTTCCAAAAACGTCGAATGCCAGGGCGCGCATAGAACCGCCTCGGCGACCCTTCCGCCTGCCTAAAAGGTTCCCTCTTCCCCCAGGGCCGGACCCAAGGCCGTCGCTGCTGGGATCCGTCGAAGACAAGAGGCGAGTTCGGGGTTTCCCCCGTCGCAAAGGATGAATAGGACCCGGCCTTGATGCTCTCGGAGGAGAGGGGAGCGGAGGCAGAGCCGTGCCGGCGGGCAAGGCAATCGATGCGCTGCTGGAGGAGGGACGCCTGTTCCCCCCCTCAAAGACGTTCGTAAAGCAGGCCAACGTGAGCGACCCGGCCGTCTATGAGGAAGCCCACCGAGACTTCGAAGGATTCTGGGAGCGGCTGGCGGGAGACCTCCACTGGTTTGAGAAGTGGGAGAGGGTCCTCGACGTCGACAATCCTCCCTTCTTCCAGTGGTTCGTTGGCGGAAAGCTGAACGCCTCCTACAACTGCCTGGACCGGCACACGGAAGGCGCGCGGAGGAACAAGGCCGCGCTCATCTGGGAGGGGGAGCCCGGTGAGGTGCGGGTCTACACCTTTCAGATGCTCCAGGACGAGGTGTGCCGCATCGCCAACGGCCTCCGGAAGCTGGGGGTTCGGAAGGGCGACGTGGTTACCGTCTACCTCCCCATGATCCCCGAACTCCCCGTCGTCATGCTCGCCTGCGCCCGGATCGGGGCGATTCACAGCGTCGTCTTCGCCGGTTTCTCCGCCGGGGCCCTGGCCACGCGCATGGAGGATGCCGAGAGCCGCTTCCTCGTTACGTGCGACGGGTACTACCGTCGAGGCAAGGTGGTCGACCAGGCGGCGAAGGTGGGGGATGCCCTGGACGCGCTCCCCTTCGCCGTAGACAGGGTCGTCTACGTTCGCAGGATTGGGAAGGACGTCGGCCAGGAGCAGGGGCGAGACCTCTGGTGGGACGAGCTGCTGCAGGAGTCCCCCCGTTGCGAGCCGGAGGTCATGGACGCCGAGGACGTGCTGTTTATCATGTACACCAGCGGGACGACGGGGAGGCCCAAGGGGGTCGTCCATACCACGGGAGGCTACCTGACCTTCGTTGCGGCCACCCACCGCTGGATTTTCGATGTCAAGGAGAGGGACGTGTACTGGTGTGCCGCCGACATCGGCTGGATCACGGGCCACAGCTACATCGTGTACGGCCCCTTGGCCAACGGGACGACGACCCTTCTCTACGAGGGCGCCCCGGACTGGCCAGAGAAGGACCGTCTCTGGCGGACGGTGGAGCGGTACGGGGTCAACATCCTCTACACCGCCCCGACGCTCATCCGGGCCGTCATGAAGTGGGGGGAGGAGTACCCCCGGTCATGCGAGCTCTCCAGTCTACGTCTCTTGGGGACCGTGGGGGAGCCCATCAACCCGGAGGCATGGCTCTGGTACTGGAAGCACATCGGCGGGGAGAGGTGCCCCGTCGTCGACACGTGGTGGCAGACGGAGACCGGCGGCATCCTTATCACCCCCCTCCCAGGAATCACCACGCTGAAGCCCGGCGCTGCGACGCTACCCTTCCCCGGGATCGAAGCCTCCATCCTGGACGAGGGAGGGAACCCCGTATCTCAGGGCCAGGGAGGGTGGCTCGCGATCACTCGGCCTTGGCCCGGCATGCTCCGGACCCTCTGGAAGGATTCCGATCGATACGTCGAGACCTACTTCGGGAGGTACGGCGAGAACACCTACGTCGCCTGGGACGCGGCGAAGCGGGATGAGAACGGCTACTACATCTTGATGGGACGCCTAGACGACGTCCTTAACGTGGCCGGCCACAGGCTGAGCACGTGGGAGCTGGAGAGTGCCCTGGTCAGTCACCCCGCCGTGGCCGAGGCGGCCGTGGTGGGCGTAAGCCACCCTGTGAAGGGCGAGGTGCCCTACGCCTACGCGATTCTCCGGGCCGGCCGGCGGGCTGGCGACCGACTGGAGGAGGAGGTCAGGCGGCATGTGGCCAAGGTCATCGGCCCCATTGCCAGACCGGACCGCATCTGCTTTACCCCTGACCTGCCCAAGACCCGCAGCGGCAAGATCATGCGTCGACTGCTGAAGGACATCGCGGAGGGGCGGCCCTTGGGGGATACCACCACCCTGCGAAATCCCGAGATCTGCGAGCAGCTGAAACGCCTCACGACTGCCTCCTGACTTCCCGACCGAGAGTATCGAGCGGGGCTCGGCCTCCCTGAGGCGAGCGCCTACTCTGCCCTTCGGGCTCCCCACATCTCGGGTCGTGTTCCTACGCCAAGGGTTCACGGCCCCCGATGTTTCGTCCCCCGAGCGGGGCCTAACATGAGAGCGGGCCCTCGAAGCATCCAGGGTCCGTCGCCCGGGCCACCCAGGCCGTCCACGATAAGGAGAGGAAGCAGCTTGAAGAGGGATGGCGGGACACGGAGCGGGACCGCCTGGAGGCCCGCTTGAGAAGAACCAGACAACCGAAAGGACTTAAATATGACAATGTATACCCGCGTCGGGGGAGTTCGTGTGGTAGTCGGCGCAGTCGAGGCTCTGCAGGCAACTGTTCTAATGTTCTACGGCGTGAATTTCTTCGTCCTCGGGATGGTCCTGCTGGGCTACGGGGAATTGAAGGATGCGGGTCCGATTTTTCTCGCGGCGGGGGGGATTAACGGGCTGATTGCCCTCAGCGTCTTCAACGCCAACCTCACTGCGGCGGTGGGGGATTTCGTCATTGTCGCCTTTCTGCTCCTTGTCTTCGCCGTTACGTGGCTGGCTGCAGGCCTCGTTGCGATAATGGGCGCTGGCGTCAAGCCCATCGGCAGCCTTGGCCTTTTCTTCGGGCTCGCCATGATACCCTTCGCAGCGTTCCTGGTTCAGGCGGACCTGCCAAGCCGCATCTGGCTGACGGTGAGTGTGGTTTCCTGGATTTGGGTATTCTTTACTCTACCGCTCGCCTTCGTCTTCGAGAAGATCAGCGCGAAGACGGCGGGGTGGTCCTTCATCATCCAGGCGTTCTACACCCTCTGGATTCCTGCGGCTCTTCTGACCGCAGGCGTCGTTATTCCGTAGCTGTCGGGTCATCAGACGCTGATAGCGATTTAGGACCTCCCACGGCCGGACCCGAGAAGGTGGGAGTCCGCAGTCCTTCCCCGGGGTTGGACGAGCTGGCCGCTACAGGCCTAGTCTTCCCCCCAGAGGAGAGAGGCCTCTCTCCTCCATGCCCTCGATATCATAGGGGCCAGAGCCCGTTGCCCTTGGGGCTCCGTGGGTCAGCTGCGCAAGCGGCGTTTTGGCTCGGCCGCTACACCACCTGCCTGCCTTCCGCTTCTGCGACACGTTTCCACCCTCGGAGCAACAGGAGGACAGCACAGATTAATACGGACATAGTGTTTCTTCGCGGTATCGCGTTGCCATTGTCTGCCGGCATCGGGATGGACGCCAAGCAGCTTGGGGAAGGGGGAAGGACTGAGCATGAGGGAAAGGGTCGAAGGCTTGATGATGGATTTTCAGCTGACCGTGACCCATCTTCTGGAGAGGGCCAGCCGATATTTCGGGAAGGTAGAGATCGCTAGCAGGATGCCTGACAAATCGTACCGCGGTTACACATACGGAGATTTTCATGTCAGGGCCCGCAGCCTGGCCAGTGCGCTGACGAAGTTGGGCTTGAAGAGGGGCGACAGGGTGGCCACTCTGATGTGGAACCACGACGCCCACCTGGACGCATACTTCGCCATTCCTTCAGCCGGTTTCGTGCTCCACACCCTGAACCTGAGGCTGCACCCCTCGGAAATCGCATACATAGTCAACCACGCTGAGGACCGGATTCTCATAGTGGACGACGTGCTCCTACCGCTCTTCGACCAGTTCAAGGAGCAAGTGAAGCTGGAGAAGGTCATCGTGGTACCGCTGACGGGTCAGCCGGTGCCTGGGGGTTACGTGAACTACGAGGAGTTCATCGGGGGAGAGGCCGAAGAGTTCACGTTCCCGAAGCTGAGGGAGAATGAGGCCGCCGGCATGTCCTACACCTCCGGGACCACCGGTAGGCCCAAGGGGGTGGTGTACTCCCACCGGGCCATTGTTCTCCACTCCTTGGTGGAGGCCGCGGCTGCAACCCTAGATCTTGCGCAGACCGACGTGATCTGTCCAGTGGTACCCATGTTCCACGCCAATGCCTGGGGCATACCCTTTACCGCCACCATGATAGGCGCGAAACAGGTTTTTCCCGGCCCACACCTTGACCCGGTGAGCCTACTGGAGCTCTTCTCCCACGAAAGGGTCACCATCGGCGCAGGTGTTCCCACCTTATGGATAGGACTCCTCAACGAGCTAGAGAAAAACCCAGCCAAGTGGGATCTCTCTTCGCTGCAGACACTTGTGGTGGGAGGGGCTGCGGCCCCCGAGGCTCTTATCAGAGGCTTCGACCGGCACGACATAACGGTCCTTCACGCCTGGGGCATGACGGAGATGACCCCCCTCGGCACCGTCTCGCAGCTGAAGAGCTATATGCAAGACCTGTCAGCGGAGGAGAAGTACGGGTACCGGCTCAAGCAAGGCGTTCCCGTGCCCTTCGTCGATGCCCGAGTCGTCTCTATGGACGATGGGAGGGAAGTGCCCTGGGACGGCGAGACGATGGGCGAACTCCAGGTCAGAGGGCCATGGATCGCGGCGTCCTACTACAGAAAGCCCGATTTCTCCGACAGCTGGAGTAAGGACGGATGGCTCAGGACGGGGGATGTCGTAACCGCGGATAGTGAGGGGTACATTCATATCACGGACCGGACCAAGGACCTGGTGAGGTCGGGCGGTGAGTGGATAAGCTCTGTGGCCTTGGAGAACGCGATGATGGCCCATCCCGCCGTCCGGGAAGCCGCGGTGGTAGCCATTCCTCACCCCAAGTGGGGGGAAAGGCCTCTTGCCGCTGTTGTCCTGAAGCGGGACCAGAGCGCCGAAGCCGAGGAGCTTCGCCAGTTCCTTTCGCCCGATTTCCCCAAGTGGTGGCTGCCCGACGCCATCGTGTTTCTGGAGGAAATCCCCAAAACCTCCGTAGGCAAGTTCCTGAAGTCGCAGCTAAGGGAGGAGTATAAGGACTGGAAGTGGGACGAGACCGAGGGCAGTCAGAATCCAGGATGACGTACCGATTGCCAGGCACACCCGTGGACAGTTCCGAGGTAACAGGCCGTCTTCCGTTCTGCCGTCCTAGCTAGCATCGCGATAGGTTTTGGGTTCCAGCGGACGGATTTCTCTGCCGCAATCGCAATCTCGTGGCCAAGGGGAGGAGCAGGACGGCGACCGCGTACACATCGAAATTCCTGACCGCCTCAACGTAGCCAGTTTCTTCGTGGACGGAAATGTGGCCGAGGTGGGTGGCGAGAAGGTCGCCTTGCTAAGCGCGCATCATAACGGGGCGCTCATCGGTGGCCTAGCGCCAAGGAGGGTCACATCCCTTCCACAAAGGTTTTTAGCGCGAGACCGGATGGCCTCTGGCTCTGGGGGAAGGAGCTTGATGCCCGCAAGGTTTGACTACTATGCGCCCACCTCGCTCGGTGAGGCTGTGGAGCTTTTGGACCGCCACGGCGAGGAGGCGAGGGTCTTGGCTGGGGGGCAGAGTCTTGTGCCCCTGATGAAGCTCCGAGTCGGCGAGCCACTCGGGGTTCTCATCGATATCAATCGAATTGAAGAGCTGGGATACGTGAAGGAGGAGGAAGGTGCCCTCCGCATCGGGGCCCTGGCACGCCATCGAGACTTGGAGAACTCGGACATCATCCGAGGTCGTTACCCCCTCCTTGCCGACGCCGCAGGGACCATCGGCGACCTCCAGATCCGCAACTTGGGAACCCCCGCCGGGTCCTTGGCCCATGCCGACCCCGCCTCCGACTGGGGAGCGGCCTTCCTGGCGTTTGAGAGCGAGGTTACCGCCACGTCCGCGAAGGGGGCTCGTTCCATCTCGCTCGATGACTTCTTCGTGGACACCTTTACCACCGCCTTGGAGCCCGGCGAAATCCTCACAGAGATCCGAGTGCCCACCGTCGGAAAGGGGTCCGGGGGGAGTTACAAGAAGCTCAAGAGGAAGGCGGGGGACTTCGCCACCGTCGGCGTGGCGGCGCAGCTGCAGCTCGATGGGGATGGGGCCGTGATCCAGCCTCGAATCGCCCTGACGGCGGTCGGAGCGACGCCCTTCAGGGCCCAGGATGCGGAGGAGCGCCTGCGGGACGGTCCGGCGGACGAAACGGCCGTGGCCGAGGCGGCCCGCTTGGCGGCCCAGGCGGCCCAGCCCACCCGCGACCTCCGGGGCTCCTCGGAGTACAAGCGGGCCATGGTGGAGGTCTTCACCCGGCGAGCGTTGGAGACTGCACTGGAGAGGGCGAGGGGAGGATCATGAGCATGAGCGAAGGGCGTACTGGCTGGATTGGGAGTGAGGATTGATGGAAGGAGAACCGAAGCTTCATCATGTCGACCTAACGGTAAACGACCAGCGCTACGAGAGAGACGTCGAGCCCCGCGTCCTCCTCGTGGACTTCCTGCGTGATTACCTGCGTCTCACAGGTACTCACGTCGGCTGCGACACGGGCCATTGCGGGGCGTGTACCGTAGTCGTCAATGGTCGCGCGGTCAAGTCCTGCTCCTTGTTCGCTGTCCAGGCTGACGGTGCCAGTGTGCTTACCATCGAGGGCCTGGCGTCGGACGGAGAGCTCCATCCACTTCAGAGGTCCTTTTCGGAGAACCACGGATTGCAGTGCGGCTTCTGCACGCCCGGGCTCATCATGACGGCCTACGAATTCTTGGAGCGGAACCCCAAGCCCACAGAAGCGCAAGTTCGTCAGGGGATATCGGGCAATATGTGTCGGTGTACTGGCTATCAGAACGTGGTCAAGGCCGTCCTAGCGACGGCAGGAGAGGAGGGATAGGCCATGGCGGCCGCTGAGAAGTACGTGGGAGCGCCCGTCCAGCGAAAGGAGGACGCCCGGTATGTCACGGGAACGGGCACCTACGTGGCCGACCTCACCCTGCCGGGCATGCTCCACGCGGTCTTTCTGCGAAGCCCCTACGCCCACGCCAAGATCAAGAAAGTCGACGTCTCCGCGGCGAAGGCGCTGCCCGGGGTCGTGGACGTCTTTACGGGGGAGGACCTGAAGGACGACATCGGCTCCACGCCCACCGCTTGGTTGATTCCCGATTCCGATTTGAAGACCCCGCCCTATCAAGCGGTGGCCACGGACCGGGTTCGTTACGCGGGGGAGGCCGTCGCCGTGGTGGTGGCAGAAGATCCCGCCGTGGGTGCGGACGCCCTGGACCTTATTGACGTGGACTACGAACCGCTCCCCGTGGTGGTGGACCAGGAGGAGGCCCTCAAGAAGGGGGCGCCCCAGCTCCACGAGGAGGCGCCGGGAAACCAGGCCTTCAAGTGGGTGCTTCCAGGTGGGGACGTCGACGAGGCCTTCAAGGAGGCCGACGTGGTGGTGGAGCAGCGGCTCGTCAACCAGAGATTGCAGCCCTCTGCCATGGAGCCGCGGGCGGCCCTGGCCCAGTGGGACAGAGGGGAGGAGAAGCTCACGCTCTGGGTGACCTCGCAGAACCCCCACATCCACCGGCTCATCCTGTCCGCCTTTGTCCTCGGGATTCCAGAGAACAAGATTCGCGTCATCGCCCCGGACGTCGGAGGCGCCTTCGGGAGCAAGATCCCCGTCTACCCGTGGGAAGCCGTCGTTTCCCATCTCGCTCGGAGGCTGGGCCGCCCGGTCAAGTGGGTGGAGAGCCGGACGGAGAATTTCCAGGCGACCGTTCACGGTCGGGACCACGTGCAGTACGTCCAGATGGCCGCGAAGAAGGACGGAACGATCCTGGGCATCAAGGTGAAGGCCATCGTGAACATGGGCGCCTACCTGTCCACCGCGGCTCCGGGCGTACCGACCATCCTCTTCGGATTCATTCTCAGCGGTGCCTACACCATGAAGGCCACCCTTGCCGAGGTAACCGGTGTGTTCACCAACACGACCCCTACGGATACCTACCGGGGAGCGGGTCGTCCCGAGGCCTTGTACGCGGTGGAGCGGATTGTGGACATCCTGGCCCGGAAGCTAGACATGGACCCCGTGGAGATTCGTCGGAAGAACTTCATTTCTCCGGACGCTTTCCCGTACCAGGTTCCCACGGGCTTGGCCTACGACAGCGGGAATTACCCCGGGACCCTGGAGAAGGCCCTGAAGATCTTGGACTACGATGAGTTCCGGACGGAGCAGGCGAAGGCCCGGAAGGAGGGTCGCCTTCTCGGGATCGGCTTCTCCACGTATGTGGAGCTCTGCGGCCTGGCCCCCTCCCCCATCGCCACCGCCACGGGATTCCAGGGAGGCCTATGGGGTAGCTCCGTCTGTCGGATGCTCCCCACTGGCAAGGTCTCCGTCTTTACCGGGGCCCACCCCCACGGGCAGGGAGAGGAGACGACCTTCGCCCAGATTGCCGCGGATGAACTCGGCGTGCCCGTTGAAGACGTCGACATCATCCACGGAGACACGGACATGACCCCCATGGGCATGGGGACGTACGGCAGCCGCACGCAGCCGGTCGAGGGTGGGTCGGTCGCCCTCTCGGCCCGCAAGGTCGTGGCGAAGGCGAAGAAGATCGCCGCCCATCTCCTGGAGGCTCGCGCGGAGGACCTAGCCTTCGAAGCCGGAAAGTTCTACGTGAAAGGGGCCCCGGACAAGGCCAAGACGATTCAGGAAGTGGCCTTCGCCTCCTATATGGCCCAGAGCTTGCCGGAGGGGGTGGAGCCTATCCTGGAGGCGACCACCTTCTACGATCCCGAGAACTTCGTCTTTCCTTTTGGCGCCCACATCGCGACAGTGGAGGTGGACCCGGAGACGGGCGAGGTAGAAATCCTGCGATATGTGGCCGTCGACGACTGCGGGACCATCATCAACCCCCAGATTGTGGAGGGCCAGGTCCACGGGGGCGTCCTCCAGGGTGTGGCCCAGGCCCTCTGGGAGGAGGCCCGCTACGACGAAGACGGGAATCTGTTGACCGGCAGCTTCACGGAGTACATGGTGCCCACGGCCCTGGAGAGCCCGAAGCTCGAGGTGGACCATACCGTCACGCCCTCCCCGCACAATCCCGTGGGGGCAAAGGGCGTGGGCGAGACGGGAACCATCGCCGCATCTGAGACCATCATCAACGCCGTGGTGGACGCCTTGGTGCCCTATGGGGTGGTCCACCTCGACATGCCGGCCACCCCCGAGAAGGTGTGGCGCCTCATTCAGGGAGCCTAGCGTCTCACCCCGAAGTCAAGCCCGCCAGGTTTCCGTCACTACCCGCTCCGCCAAGGGAATCCATAGAAACCTTCGACCCTCGCCCGTGCAGGGCGACGAAGGGGCGTCCGAAATAGCGGGTGTAATGATCCCTACGAGCCAACGCGGTGGGAGGGAACAAGAGGTCCACGTACGGACGGGCCCGCTTCATGCCGGCCACCTCGGGCTGGAAGTCGGGACGCTCAGCGTACGGGTTCATCCACAGGAGTAGGAAGGCCCGGCGCCGGAGGGACGCCAGCTGGTCCTCCAGGAGGTCCAGATTGCCCACGTCCCACCCGTCGCTCAGGATGAGCACTACGGTCCTCCTGTCGACTGTCGAACCGTGATGTCGTTGAAAGTCCGCGAGGCACCTTCCGGTCTGCGTGCCGCCCCCCGCCCGCACGAGCTTCTCGGCGACGAGGCGGAAGGCCTCGCGATAGGGACGACCTCGGAGGACCATCGTCAGGGGCCAGAGCTCCGTGCTGAAGGCGAACAGCTGCGTGGAAGGGATGGCCCGAAGTAGGGCGTACATGATGCCAAGGAGGAGGGGCCCGTGGCCCTCCATGCTCCCGCTGACGTCCCACAGGACGACCAACCGGGTCCGCTGCAGCATCCGACGATGCCGTCGCACGGCGAGCCACTCTCCCCCAAACCGAAGGCTTGCCCGGGCCGTTCGGGCAAAGTCCACGGCCCCCCGGCGGCTCGCGACCCGCCTTCGACCCTCCACGGTAGCCGCCCAGCGCCGGAACCGCCGGGCCAGGCGTTTCATCGTGTCGAGTTGGCTTCGGCGGGGCATCTCAAGGTGCCGGGGGCCGGGTGGCGCGTCGGGACTGTAGACGAGAAGGTGAAGGCGATCGATACTCCATGCAACCCGACGCCGACCCGCCTGCACACGCCCCCGGTGCGTTCCCCAGGCCTCCCGCACGTTGTCCGGCGGCGGGGAGACGGGAGGCCGGGATGACGGCCCCTCCCTCCGAGGTGGTGAGGCCCCTGGCAGGGAGCCATACCGGGACCAGTACTCCCCAAAAGCCTCCTCGAAGGCCGGCATGTCCTCGGCCCGCTTGACCAGGATCGTTCGGCACGCGAGGTAGAACTCCTGCCTCCGCAATTGGTCCACGTGCTCGAGAGCCCTGGCCAGGTCCAGCTCCTCGCCGAGCCCCACCGGCAAACCCCGCGTCCGCAGCAGGTCGAAGAAGCCCGCCAATCGGAGGGAAAGGCGACCATGCTGCGCCCGCATGTCCTCCGCCCCTTAGGACCCCAAGAACAGGTCGACCTTATCCTCGAGAAACCGCAAGTCCTCTGCCTCCTTCGCCACGAGGCCGAGGGTCTCGAGGAGGGTCTCCTTGTCCACGTGCTCGACCCTCAGGGCAAGGAGCGCGGCCACCCAGTCGAGGGTCTCCGAGATACCGGGCTTCTTGAGGACCTCCTCTTCCGTCCGGACGCGTTGCACGAAGGCCAGGACCTCCTGGGCGAGCCGCTCGTCGAGGTCCGGGACGCGACGGTGGAGGATGGTGAGTTCCTTCTCCCAGGAGGGGTAGTCGATGTACAGGTACAGGCATCGTCGCTTCAGCGCATCGCTCAACTCCCGGGTCCGGTTCGAGGTGATAACGACGAAGGGGATCCGCCTCGCGCGGACCGTCCCGACCTCCGGAATCGTCACCTGGAAGTCCGACAGGAACTCCAGGAGAAGGCCCTCGAACTCCTCGTCCGCCCGGTCGATCTCGTCGATCAGGAGGGTGGGGGGCCGTGGGCCGTCGTGGTCGAGAGCTTGCAGGAGGGGGCGCCGGAGGAGGAACTTCTCGCTGAAGATTTCGGCCTCGAGCTCGTCTGGTTCCTTCCGCTTCTCCTGCAGGCGAATCGCCAGAAGCTGCTTAGGGTAGTTCCACTCGTAGAGGGTGGCGTTTGCATCCAGCCCCTCGTAGCACTGGAGCCGGATCAAGTCCGTGTCCAACGCCTGGGCGAGGGCTCGAGCGATGTCCGTCTTCCCACAGCCCGGCTCGCCTTCGACCAAGAGGGGCTTCCCCAGCCTCAGGGAGAGGAAGACCGCCATCGCGATGGGGCGGTCGGCGACGTACTCCTTCTCCGCAAAGGCCGCGATGACCTCCTCTGGTTTGGCAAAGGGGACCTTTTCAGCCATGTCTCAGCTCGCTCATGGGGTTGACAGGGGGTTTGAATGCCCCTCGCGGATGAAAGCCCTTTCGTTCACGCTCGCTCCCGGCGCCTTCGGAAGGCGCATACGCTATGGAGTCTCTACGGAAATCGGCTCGGCGTGCGCAAAGGGGCGCTTCGGGAAGTCTTGGACGTAGGCCCCGTAGTATGGGACGCGGTTCGCCACGACCCGTCGGAAGGTGGCGCGAATCCCCTCGTCGGACAGTCCACGAACGCCGATGAGATCGTCGCTTCGGTTCAGGCATCCCTTGAGCTTCCCGTCGTGGGTAAGCCGGATGCGGTGGCAGTTCTCGCAAAAGGCCTGATTGTAGACCGGGTCCACGATCTCCACTCGGGCCCCCTTGAGGCAGTAGATGCGACGGCTGTGGGCCCGCCGGATATCGATTCGGTCTGCCCGCGCGGCGAGCCAGGCCGCGATCCCGTCGATGTCCACCATCCAGTCCCGATGCCCCGTCAGCTCTGGCATATACTGGATGAGCTGGAGGACCAGCCCCCCGCGGGCCTTCTCGATGTGCTCCAGCATCTGGGGGACGTACGGGAGGGTGTACTTCATGACCACCATGTTGAGCTTGACCGGGGTGAGGCCCACCTCCAGGGCGCGAGCGATGCCTTTGAGTACGGGGTGGATGTCCGCTCCGCGGACGGCCTTGAAGACCTCGGCGTGGATGCTGTCGATGGAGACGTTCACCCGTTTCAGCCCGGCGTCTCGTAGGCCCGCGGCCCTGGGGGTCAGCATCGATCCGTTCGTGGTGAGGGCGACGTTGGGGATGTGCCGGGCGCTGCGCGCGACGATCTCCTCCAAGTCTGGGCGTACGAGGGCCTCCCCGCCGGTGAGGTGGAGGCTCGTGAACCCGAACTCCTTCGCGATGCGGACGACCCGCTCGATCTCCTCGGGGGCGAGCTCCTCGTCGTGGGGGTCCCCCGGTCTCTTGATGGCGCCCAGGCCCTCGTTGTGGCAGTAGATGCAGGAAAAGTTGCACCGCTTCGTCACCGAGACCCGCAGGTCCGTGGCCTCGCGGCCGAAGCGGTCAACGAGGACCATGCCGCGGATAAGGTTGTCCGAAATATGAACTTGACGGGCCGCCTCCTGGCCTTCGGGACGCCCGTGCTTTAATAGCCCACGCCCTTTGGCCGAGGTCCGTGGGGGCGCCGGCGCGAGGATGGGCCATTGCCTTCAACCGGAACGAACTGGGGGGAGCCTTCGGCGACATCGGCACGGACCTCCCCCTCATCCTGGCCCTCATCGCCATCAACGGTTTGGACGCCACGAGCGCCTTCGTGATGTTCGGGGTCTTTCAACTCCTTACGGCCGTCCGCTACGGGCTTCCCATGCCCGTGCAGCCCCTGAAGGCCATGGCGGCCCTCATGATCACCTCGACGCCTCCCCTCGCCCCTGCGGTCCTCTTCGGGGGCGGCCTCGTCGTCGGGGCCACCATCCTCATTCTCGGCCTTACCGGGACCCTCGATCGCATCAACGCCCTCCTCCCCGCGGGGGTCGTGCGGGGCATCCAGTTCGGCCTCGGCATGAGTCTCATTCTGGTGGCCTTCGGGTTCATGCTGGGGGACCTGGCGGCCCCGCTGGACGCGCGCATCCCGGGCATGGCCCTCGCTCTCGGGGGGGTGGTGGTCGTACTTCTCCTGGGAAGGGGAACGCGGCTTCCGCCGGCCCTCCTCCTCATCGCGGCCGGGGTCGTCCTGGCGGCCTTCCAGGGACTGGACCTCGGGGTCCTCGCCGCGGGCATCGGGTTCCAGCTCCCTGTGCTCTACGTTCCCACCCCCGGCGACGTGGTCCAGGGCGGCCTGCTCTTGGCCGTCCCCCAGGTGCCCCTCTCCATCGCCAACTCCATCATCGCGACCTCCCTCCTCGTGCGGGACCTCTACCCCCGGCGGACGGAGGTCACCCCGCGCCGCATTGCCCTGACCTACGGCGCCATGAACCTGGTGACCCCCTTCTTCAGCGGCGTTCCCGTGTGCCACGGCTCGGGCGGCCTCGCAGGCCATCATCGGTTCGGCGCACGGACCGGGGGCTCCGTGATCATCTACGGCGCGGTGTTCCTGGTCCTCGGCCTCTTCTTCGGCTCCGTCATTTTCGAGGCGGTGAAGGTCTTCCCCTTTCCCATCCTCGGGGTCCTCCTCTTCTTCGAGGGGTTTGCCCTGGTGAAGCTGATTGGCCGGGTGAAGGACAGCCGGCCCGACCTCCTCGTCGCCCTCCTGGTCGGGGTGCTTGTCATTGGCATGCCCTTCGGATACGTCGTGGGCATCCTGGGAGGAACCGCCGCCTACTACCTCCTCCTCCGCAAGCGGATCCTCCTGTGAAGGCCTTCCCTTCCGGGCATCAAAGGCTTAAGGGACCATCCGGCTACTCCTCCGACCCGGACCACCCAGGCGGGAGTCCCGGGGGAGGGAGGTCCCACCATGAGCGTGGAGGAGCACAAGCGACGGGCCCCGAGACACCTCACGTGCGCCGTGATTACCGCCAGCAACACCCGGACGGAGGAGACGGACGAGGCGGGCCAGTACGCCCAGGAGGCCCTCCGGGGCGCAGGCCATGAGGTCGGCTACTACGCCGTCGTGAAGGACGACGAGGGGGAGATCCGCGCGGCCCTGCGTGCCGCTCTCCCCCTAGTGTCCGTGGTGATCGTGAGCGGGGGTACGGGTTTGTCGCCGACTGACGTGACCATCGAGAGCCTCGCCCCCCTCTTCGAGAAGGAGCTCGACGGCTTCGGAGAGCTCTTTCGTTCGCTGAGCTACCAGGACATCGGCACGGCCGCGATCATGAGCCGCGCCACGGCGGGCGTCATCGAGGGGAAACTGGTGGCGTGCCTGCCCGGATCCCCGCGGGCGGTTCGTCTCGCGATGGAGGAGGTCCTGCTCCTGGAGATGCGTCATATCGTCGAGCAGCTTTCCGGCGCCGCACACGGCCACGACTAACGGGGGGCGTACCGCCCGGCCCGAGGGAGCGCTCAGCCCTCGGAGTCCGCCCCGTCCTCGAAGAGGCCGCGCACGCAGACGAAGAACTCGTGGACCCGTTTTTCTGCCGTGGACTGCACCATCCGCGACCCGACACTGGCGAGCTTCCCCACCAGGCGCGCCTCTGCGAACCACCGCATCTCGGTCCCCTTCGCGGTCTTGATGAGCACGATCGTAGAGTCCACGTCCACCGCGCTCCCGCGACCCGTTCCGTGGGCCTTCAACCGTGCCCGGGTCGGCTTGTCCTGCTCGACGATGCGAACATCGAAGTCAAACTTGCCCTTGATGAACGAGATCCCTGCTTTCACCACGACCCGGTAGTGGGCGGGATCGTGCACCTCGAGGAGCTGCAGGTCGGGCATGCACGCCGCCAGCTCCCGCGGGTCCATGATCGCCTTCCACACCCTCTCCACGGGCGCCTCCACGGCGAAGGTTCCCTGAAACTCCATGATGACCGCCTTCGGCCGACAAGATCGGGTCGGGAGGGATTTTGCCCCCTCTCCCCGAGGCCGTGGGACCCGTCAGGAGGGGTCCGAATAAAATAGCTGCCCTTCCCCGCGCCCCGCCCCGGAGGGTGCGACGCCCTGCCGCCCTGAGAGTCCTGCGCGCCATGCTGCGAGGTCCCGTCAGGAAGCCCCGGAGGCCACGTCGGCCGGGAGGGGTCGTCGTTCCGCCCAGGGTTGTGGGACCATGGCGGGGACCGCCACCCTGGCGGGCGGAGATCCGAGACCTGTCGGCGAGAAGAGGAAGACTCCGCGGCACGCCGAGACGCTAGCTCGTGGCGGCCTTGGGCGCCTCCGTCTTGCTGCCCTTCCCCGGAAGGCGCCTGCCGTACTTGGTTGCCACGACATCCGCCATGATGCTCAGGGCCAGTTCGGCGGGGGTCGTCGCCCCCATGTCGACCCCGATGGGGGCCCGCAGCCGGCGCAGGAAGGCCTGCTCCACCCCGAGACCGGCCAACTCCTTCATGTCCTGGGCGATGCGATCGCTGCTGGCCAGGAGGCCGACGTAGCGGACAGGAGCCCGGGACAGGGCCGCCAAGACCGGGACGTCGCGCGCCCCTTTGGTGAGCACGACGACCGAATCCCTCTCCGCCCATGCGAAGTCGGCGAGGTCGTAGTCTCTCTCCTCGATAAGAACGTCGGGTTGGTTCTCCAAGACGGGCTTGTGGTCGATGACCACGACCTCCATGTCCAGGAGCTTCCCCAGTTCCACTAGGTGATCCTCCAGCGGGTCTCGGCCCCCCTCGGCCACGAGGATGAGCCGGTCGGGCGGCAGGTATGGCTCTACGTAAATCTCCATCACCCCTCCACAATTCGTCTCGACGTGAATCTCGTCACGTGTCTGGCTCGTGACCGTCCCTCGGACGGCCGACTCCACGTCCTCGAGGAAAACCTTGACGAGGCGGGGCTCCCCTGTCTCCATCGTCTCGACGGCGACCTGGACGATCGGCCCGTCGGGACACGCCCCGCCCAAGGTCCCAAAGGCGACCTCCTGGTCGCCGGAAATGATCATCTTGAACCCTGGCTTGCCGAGGGAGGACCCCTTGACGTCGACGACGGTGGCCACGGAGAACGGCTCCCGGGCTGCGACCAGGCGATTCAGGCTCCGGGCAAAGCCGTACTCGTCCATGAGGGGGAATTCTAGGGAGGGTCTCGATTTAATCCTTTCTTCATCTCCAAACGGGGCCTTCGCCTTCCCATAAGGGTTGCCCCCACCCGACGGCCTCAGTGCTTCCAGAGGCGGGGAAGGAGTTGCGAGATTCCCTTGATCGTCTCGGAGTCGCCTTGCCAATCGCTCAGGATGTAGCCATACTTGCGGTCAATGTCCTCGGCAAGCTTGCGTACGCTATCCCGCAGATGCGGGGTCTCCTCCCCGCTGAACACGACCGCGACGTAGTGACGCTCCCCTTGCTCGAGCAGGATCTTCCGCTCGCCGAATTCCAGCGTTCGGATGCTCTCGTCCGAACCCCGGCCAAAGTGATACTTCACGAATTCCTGGACGGCCGTGAAGGCGGCTGCGACGATGTCCTCGTCCTTCTCCTCGATGAGGGTATCCGACCGGTGGGCCAGGACGAGGCCTCCCCGATCCACCACGAAAACTTCGTGCAGGCGGACAGGGCTCCTACGCCACCGGCGAAGCAGGAAGAAGGCAGGAGGGACGGCGGCCCCGAGAAGGGGGAGCCACGACCACCAGGGAAGGCCTGGGTTGGCCCCGCCCACCGCCACCACTTCGACGGTCGCCGCGTTGCTGAAGGCCGACAGGGCCGGACTTCCTCGGCCGTCGGCGTAGTTCAGGACGAACCGGAAGGCCCGAGGGCCAGGGCCCCCCTCCGCATGCAGGAGGACCCCCAGTACGAGGGGTGTGTTGACCCCGAGGCTGGTGATGTTCCAGATCGTGCGTGTCGTCGACGGCATGACGGGAAAGGTCCCGTTGTCTCCCAGGTAGGTCGTGCCGGCCGGCAGGGCCAGTTCCAGGGTGCCTACCGCCGGCGCACGCCCCGTGTTGAGGAGGGTCAGGTTCAGCGTAAAGGTCGAACCGCGCCCGACGCGGTCGATTGCGGCCTCGAGCGCGAGGACCACGGCCGGAGCGTCCAGCCGCACGGTCCCGTTCAGGATTGCAGGAGGGAGGGGGTTCCCGTTCTTGTCGGCGGCCTCCCAATCCAGGTCGAGCCCCAGGGCCAGGCCGTCCTCCATGCCGCGCATCACCTCGAGATGAGCGGCCAGTGCGTGGGGGCCCGGGGTCACGTTGGTGAACCGGACGGAAAACCCCGAAGGCGTCATGGTCGCCGAAAGGGCCGGCGCGAGAGCCACCAGGTCGAAGGAGCTGCCCAGGGTCCAGTTCGCCCAGGCCTGCAGGGCCAGCCCCGTCCCTGTGTTGTTGTAGAAGAGGGTGGCCACAACCGTGTCGCCGCGTTCGGCGGCCATCCGGTCGAACCGCAGGACCGGGTCGAAAACGGGCGCCCGCACGCCCGCCGTCGCGGAACCCAGGATCGGGGGAAGGGGCGTCGCACTCGGGTCGTCGTACTCGACCGTCGTGGGAAATGTCAGCGACGCCAGGTCGGGCGTGCCGGGCAGGACCGTTCCGTTCCATTCGAGAACCACTTGGGCCCCCGGATCGAGTCCAGGGATGGCCCAGACCAGCGTCCTCGTACCGGCATCGTACACCCCCGGGGGAAAGGAGGACTCGTAGGTCAGGTTGGCATCTACTGTTCCCTGCACGCGGAGATTCTGGGCCCTTGCGTCCCCCACGTTGCGAACCGTCGCGGCAAGGACGATTGCGTCCCCCGGATCCACGGAGGCTGTGCTGAGGACCAGGCTGAGGTCTAGGAGGGCGTTGCGGAACGTGAGCGCGACCTCCCAGGATTCCAGCGTCAGAGGCGCACCCAGGTGATCGTCCGCGTCGAAGGCGAAGTCGGTCACGGCGACGGTGCCGTTGGGAACGCCCCCGGCGACCGACGCGGTCAGGTTGAAGGACCAGGCACCCGGGGCCACGTCCGTGAACGAGTAATTATGGGCGCCCGTGCGCACCCCCCCGATGGACGCCGCATCATCCCCCACGAAGCTCAACTCCGGGGGCAGGGACACGTTGACCCAGAGGCCCGCGGAGGTCGCGGACCCCGTGTTCGTGAAGTTCACCCGGAAGACGACGGAATCCCCGGGGATCACGCGGGAGGCGGAGGGCGAGACGTCAAACGTGAAGGCGGGTTGCTGGAACCCGAAAACGCGGAAGGCGAAGTCCGTGCCGCTTGGCCCCCAGAGGACCCCGTCATCGGACGAGGCGCCCGTTCCCGGGGGGTACGCCGATTCCGTCCCGGATTCCCACCATTCGTACCCGTCTCCTTGCGGCATCGCACTGCGGGCCACCATCCAATAGGTCTGCCCCGCCGTCAGAGGAAGGTAGGGACTCAAGTCCACGTCCAGCCAGGCATCGACCGCCGGTCCGTCGACCGTGCCCGCCGTCAAGTTCGTCGTGTCGGGCACGCCGGAGATGTCGTTTCGGATGGAGACCTGGAGGAAATCACTCAGGCCTTTGTCGAACACGTAGAGAGAAACACGGGAGACGAAGAAGTCGGAGGACGGGACGAACGACTGGGCCAGCCAGCGGCTCTCGTCGAGTCGCCGCGAGACCAGGAGGACGTCATTTTCAATCTGCAGATGGGTGGGGTGTGCCTGCGCGAGGGGGACGACGATCGCCACTCCCGCCAGCAGGAGCAGGGGCAGCGACACGGCTAGCCAGAGGTAATGACCCACGCCGACTCGCGTCGGAACTCGGGTGGAAAAACCCTGTTCTCACATTATCACATGAGATACGGTGGGTGTTGGTCTCCTTCCTTCCGGAGTTCGAAGCGTTCCCCCGAGGGGCGGTCGCCCCGCAGGCCTGGTTTTCGCTCGTGTCCCGGGAAAGTCTTTTATCCACCCCCCGGTTACCGGGCCTCACGGGGGATAACAGGGTGATTCCGCCTCAATTCGAATATTTTGCGCCCTCTTCGGTCGACGAGGCCGTCGAGCTTCTGGAACGGTATGATGGTGAGGCCAAGGTCCTCGCGGGAGGAATGAGTCTGATCCCGATACTCAAGCTCCGTCTCGCAGAACCGGCGGCGCTCGTGGACATCGGCCGGATCAAGGACCTCTCTTACATCCGGGAGGAGGACGGGTGGCTCCGCATCGGAGCGGGCACGATTGTGAACGACCTGCACGATTCGAACCTGATCCGAGAGAAGTATCCCATCTTCCATGACGCGACATCGGTCATCGCGGATCCGTTGGTGGACAACATGGGCACCGTGGGGGGAAACCTCGCTCACGGCGATCCCGCCAACGACCTGCCGGCCTGCATGCTCGCCCTGGGGGCCCAGGTCGTCGCGCAGGGACCGAAGGGTTCGAGGACGATTCCCGTCCGGGAGTTCTTCGTCGATACGTTCGAGACGGCCTTGGAGGAGAACGAGATCCTCATCGAGATCCAGGTTCCTACGCCGAGACCGAACCAGGGAAATGCCTATCTGAAGATCGAGAAGAGAGCCGGCGACTTCTCCATCGCCGCGGTGGCCGCCAACGTCGTCTTGGATGGGAACGGAACAGTGAAGGACGCGGGAATCGGAATCACCAATGTCGGTCCGACCCCTCTCTTCGCGGAGGAGGCCTCGAACCACTTGGCTGGGGGGAGTCCGGACGTGGCGACCATCGGGCGCGCCGCCGAGCTGGCAGAGCAAGCGGCCGACCCGGTCTCCGACCTCCGAGGACCAGCCGATTACAAGCGCGCCATGGTCGGCGTCCTCACGCGTCGGGCCGTTGGCATCGCCCTCGAAAGGGCAGGGGGTGGCTAGGATGGCCGTCGCAGAGCGGAAGACGGGCGAGGACGGCGCCCCCCCGTCCTACCCCATCACGGTTTCCGTGAACGGCGCCGAATACGAGGCGACGGTGGAGGGCCGGACCTTGCTCGTCCACATCATTCGAGAAACCCTGGGGCTCACGGGGACCCACATCGGCTGCGATACGACGAGCTGCGGAGCCTGTACCGTCCTCCTCAACGGGCGGGCGGTGAAGTCGTGCACCATCCTGGCCGTCCAGGCGGACGGACGGGAAATCCAGACGGTGGAAGGCCTCGAGACCGACACCCTCCATCCCGTCCAGGAGGGGTTCGTGGAGGAGCACGGCCTCCAGTGTGGCTTCTGCACGCCGGGGATGATGATGGCCTCCGTGGCCCTCCTTGAGAAGAACCCGAACCCGACCGAGGACGAGATTCGGCACGGCATCGCCGGCAACCTGTGCCGGTGCACCGGCTACGTGAACATCGTGAAGGCCGTCCAGTTCGCTGCGAAGAAGCTCCAAGAGGATGGCCAGGGAGGTGGCACATGACCGTCGAGGGCGGGGTCGGCCAGCCCATCAAGCGGAAGGAGGACGCCCGCTTCATCCGCGGCCAGGGCAACTACGTCGACGACGTGGAACTGCCGGGGATGGTCTACCTGGACATCGTCCGCAGCCCCTACGCGCACGCCCGGATTACCTCCATCGACACCACGGAGGCCCTAAAGGTTCCGGGCGTCCTGGCCGTCATCACAGGGAAGGACCTGGAGGCCGCCGGCCTCGCATGGATTCCGACGCTCATGTCGGATCAGCAGATGGTGCTCCCCGTGGACCGTGTCGTGCACCAGTCCCAGGAGGTCGCAGCCGTCGTGGCGGAGAGCCGCTATGCGGCCCGGGACGGCGTGGAGGCCGTGGATGTGGACTACGATCCCCTGCCGGTGCTCGTGGATCCCCGGAAGGCCCTCGAACCGGACGCGCCCATTCTCCGACCGGACCGGGAGGAACAGTCCAATCTCATCTGGCACTGGGAAGCCGGAGACAAGGAAGGGACGAAGAAGGCGCTGAAAGAGGCAGACACCGTCGTCCAGGAGGACTTCTACATCCCGCGCCTCAACGTGTCCTCCCTCGAGACCTGCGGCTGCGTCGCCAAGGTGGACAAGACGTCGGGGCAACTCACGATCTGGATGACGACCCAGGCACCCCACGCCATCCGGACGGTCTTCGCCTTGGTGACCAAGTTGCCTGAACACAAGATACGCATCATCTCGCCTGACATCGGAGGCGGGTTTGGCGGAAAGGTGTACGTGTATCCAGGGTACGTCCTGGCCGTCGTTGCGGCCCTGAGCACCGGGGCGCCCGTCAAGTGGATCGAGGACCGATCCGATAACCTGCAATCGAATGCCTTTGGCCGGGACTATCATATCAGCGCGGAGATGGGGGCCAAGGACGGCAAGCTCACCGCGCTTCGGGTTCACACCCTCGCGGACCACGGCTACTCGGACACCGCCGCCAACCCCTCCAAGTTCCCCGCCGGGCTCTTTCACATTATCACGGGCTCCTACCCCTTCGAGAGCGCGTTCGTGGGTGTGGATGGGGTGTACACGAACAAGCCCCCCGGAGGCATCGCCTACCGATGCTCGTTCCGGGTAACCGAGGCTGTCCATACCATCGAGCGGCTCGTGGATGTCATGGCCCACAAGCTGGGGGTGGACCCCGCCGAGTTCCGGCTGAACAACTTCATCCAGCCAGAGGCATTCCCCTACAAGTCGGCCCTGGGGTGGACCTACGACAGCGGGAACTACCAGGGGGCGCTGAAGAAGGCGATGGACCTCATCGGCTACGAGGACCTCCGGCGAGAGCAGGCGGAGAAGCGGGAGAAGGGGGAGCTCATGGGGATCGGCATCTCCAGCTTCACGGAGATCGTGGGTGCCGGGCCCTCCCACACCTTCGACATCCTCGGCCTGAAGATGTTTGACTCCTGCGAGTTGCGCATCCATCCCACGGGCAAAGCCATCGCTCGTTTCGGGACGAAGTCGCAGGGGCAGGGCCACGAGACCACCTACGCCCAGATCCTGGCGGAGGAACTGGGCATCCCAGCGGACGACATCGCCATCGAGGAGGGGGACACTGACACCGCCCCGTATGGCCTGGGCACCTATGCGAGCCGTAGCACGCCCACTGCGGGCGCGGCCGCCTCGATCGCTGCACGGAAGGTCCGGGAGAAGGCCCAGAAGATCGCCGCCCACCTCCTGGAGGTGGCCCCCGACGACGTGGAGTGGGTGGATCACCAGTTCCAGGTCAAGGGCGTGCCCGACAAGGCGAAGACCATGCAAGACGTGGCCTTCGCGGCCTACACGAACTTCCCGCAAGGGGTGGAGGGGGGCTTGGAGGCCGTCGCCTACTACGATCCGCCCAACATGACGTACCCCTTCGGGAGCTACATCTGCGTGGTGGACATCGACAGGGAGACGGGGGAGGTCGCGATTCGACGCTTCGTGGCGGTGGACGATGCCGGCACCATTATCAACCCCATGATCGTGGACGGGCAGATTCACGGCGGGCTCACGATGGGTTTCGCGGCCGCCATGTTGGAGGAGATCAACTACGACGAGGACGGAAACATCCAGGGCGGTTCCTTCATGGATTACCTGCTCCCGACGGCCGTGGAGACGCCACGCTGGGAGCTGGACAAGACCGTAACCCCCTCCCCCCACCATCCCATCGGCGCCAAGGGGGTGGGCGAATCCGCCACCGTCGGGGCTCCCGCCGCCATCGCGAACGCCGTGGTGGATGCCCTCGCGCACCTGGGCGTCACCAACATCGACATCCCCATCACGCCTTGGAAGGTCTGGAACGTTCTCCACGAGAAGGGGATCAGCTAGCGGCCGCGCGTGGCGCGGCCCAGACAGCTGATCGGAGGTCGGCAGCAGGAGCCGGCATGAAGTTCGAGGGCACCTTTGCCACTCACGCGGGGATTGAGAAGGTCTGGGCCACCTTCTTTGACCCACATGGGATGGAGCCGTGCGTGCCGGATTTGGAGCTCCTCGAGGTCTTCGATCCGATGCACCACCGACTCGTGTTCAAGGTGGGCCTCTCCTTCATCAAGGGCACATTCGACGTGGACGTCCGGATGCTGGACACGGCGATGCCCACCCACGCCCGGGTGAAGGCCCACGGAAAGGGCCAGGGCAGCGGCGTCGACGTGGATGCGACAATCGACCTCGACGAGACGGCGGAGGGCACCGAGATGCATTGGCGGGCCGACGTCCACATTGTCGGGAAGCTGGCGAACGTCGGCACGCGTCTTTTGGAGTCCACGGTGGAGAAGCGCCTCAACGAGTTCTTCGCGTGCGGCCGCGCCAGGCTCGAAGGGGAATAGCGAACTTCCACACAGCCCCCGGCCGCCGGTCCGCCGTCCTCGTCGCTACGCGAGGAACGACGCCGGGTCCTTGACGAAGCGCGTCTGGCAGCGCTCAGAACAGAAGTAGTAGCTCGTATCCTCGACCTCGGCATGAAGGGAGGACGCGCGGTCTACGGTCATGCCGCAGACGACATCAACCACCGTCCCACGCACGGGCGGCGTCGCTGCGGTCCCGGACAACGCGGGTCCCGACCGACGGCGGACCTCGGTGATCTCGGCCATGATGCTGAGCGCGATTTCCTCCTGCGTCTCGGCGGCCAGGTCGAGGCCGGCCGGATTGCGGAGTCGTCGCAACAAGTCCTCGCTGAGGCCTTCGCCTCGGAGCTCTTCGACGACCGCGACCGCGCGCCGGCGACTCGCCACGAGGCCCACATAGGATGCGGGAGAGTTGAGGAGCTGACGTACGGCCGTCTCGTCATACCGGCCCATGGAAGCCACCACGGCGTACGTCGAGGGGGTCACTGCCGCCCCCAGCGCCTCCATGTCGCCGATGACCACATCGGCGTCCGGCTGCTTCTCTTTCGTGGCCCCCAAGGCCGCGACGGCCACCCGAAAGCCCAGGAGGCGACCGAGGACGATGAGCGTCTGAGCCAGGGGTGATTCGCCGACGATGAGGAGCTGGGGCGTGGGATTGACGGGTTCCAGGAAGACCTCCATCTCCCCACCGCTCTCGCAGACCATCGGGTGCTGGGTGACGCCTTCTCGGGGGGGAAGCTGGGAGGGATCGGGAGCGAAGCTGATCAGACGAGGTCGGCCCTCCTCCAGGGTCTCGAGGGATTCGGAGACGACGATGGACTGGGAGCAGGCCCCACCAATCCAGCCGGTCATCTTGCCGTCCTGCCGGATGAGGGCCTTGAACCCCGGCTTCCCGGAGGTGGGACGAACGGCCCGAACGACGGTGGCCAGGACGAAGGGCTCACCCCTAACCCGGAGCTCGTGCGCGAGGTCGAGGGGGTCTTCGGCGAGAGTTCGGCCAAAGTGCCGCCGGGTCGTGTGCGCAGAGGGAAGGTGCTCCTCTCCCGCCTGGTGGAACTCCAGGGCCAAGGTCTCCAGCGCCTCTCCTCCGTCCAGGCTCCGCTTCACCCGCTCGAGCTGTTCTTCGGTGTCGATGTCCAGCAGGACGCCGGGATCGGCCACCGGGACCTCCACAATCGCGTCCTCGTAGTCGCCAAAGATGCTTCGACAGCCCCGGTCCCCCGCAATACGCTGGACATCCTCGAAGACAGAACGATCGAGGAGCACGGGGTTGCCGCGGACGCCGCGGAAGGTCGGGATGAGGACGGGAGCGTGGGTGGCCTTCCACCCCTCCGCCAGGGCGTCGAGGGTCGTCGTTTGCAGGAAGGGCTGGTCCCCCAACACGACGAAGGAGCTCTCGGCGTCCTCCGGGAGCGATCGAAGCCCCGCCCGAATCGAGGTGCTCATGCCCTCGGCGTAACGCTCGTTGAGGACCACCCTGGCCCCGTCGAGAGGAACTTCCCTCCGGATGCGGTCCGCGTCGTCCCCCAGGACCACGACGATCTCCTCGGCGGCGGATTGATACACGGCCTCGACCACTCGCGCAAGGAGCCGCTCACCTCCCACCTCCAGCAGCGGTTTGGGGCGCCCCATTCGCGAAGAAGTCCCCGCGGCCAGCACGACGGCCGAAATCATGAGACCACCTAGGAGCCCGTCTTCCTACGGGAGCCCCCAACGGAGACCGGGCTCCGGCCTTCCCGGCACTATGAACGCCCACTCGTTCTTAAGGGGTTGCAGACAGAGGTCGCCTCTAGTCTGCTTCCGAGGTGTAGCTGGGCGCCTCTGAGCTCCTAACGCGCCCGAGCCGGAGAAAGCTATTTACGGATGTGGGCACCTCTCTTGCGCCTCGGCGGGGGAAATCTTCATGGAAGCGATCGCGTCCGGGTCCACAGGGTCGGTCCCGATTCCGTGGGTGGTTTTCATTCTCGCGGGCGTTGCGGTCGCATTCGCGGGGGTCTTAGTCTCCTTTTCTTCGACCTTTTTCATCAGCTACACCGACCGGTTTAGCGCAGTCTGCGACACAGATCTCGTCCTCCGGCTGCTGACCACAGGCGCATTCCTCGTCCGAATTGGAACCTTTCTGCTCATCTTCGGGATGTTTGTGGCTGGCGCTCGCTCCCCCAACGTCGACGGCCGGCTGAGGGGGTCCCTGTTCATCGGGGGCGCGATCATCTTCATCCTGGGATTCGCGTTCCCGTTTCCGTTCCCCGTATCGATTCCCCCGCCTTGCTGACGCGCACCTCGACACGCGTCTCGAACCGTTCCGTGCGGCTGGTGATTATCAACCGTGACTTTTGTCCTCGAGCTATTATATAAGTGCCGGGCCCGAGGTCCATCGCTCCTTATGAAGCGAAAGAGTGAGAAGACAATCGTCGACGTGAAGAAAGGGGTGAGCCTGGTTCACCTCAACGTTGGATCCGGCTATCTCACCTACATCGACGAGGAAGAGAAGGACGTTCCCACGGTCAAGAACGTGGTCCTAGAAGGGAAAAAGGACCGCGAAGACTGAGGCATCTTCCCCCCAATTCGTCCGCCTGCTGGTCGCTTCTTCTGCCGGGAGGCGGAGAAGATCCTTCTCTCCCAGTTCAACGCAGCGATGTCCCTCTCCCCTTACGCGGCCTGGCTTCGAGGGCCAGAGGGAGGAGACTCGCCTCGCCCAGCATGTCAGAGAAAGGGCTCCCCCTTGGTCTCAGGACCGAAGACCCCGGCCACCACGCCCCCGGCGAGCATGAGGAGGGCCACCGAGGTGAGGGGCCATAGGACCCCCCCGGTGGACAGGAGAAGGGCGGCGAAAACCAGGGGGGCGAGGATGGCCGTGATCTTCCCCACGCCCTCCGCCAGCCCGAAGCCGGTGGCCCGGTACTGCGTGGGAAACAGCTCCGAGGTGTACGGGTAGACGGCCCCCCAGGCGCCCAAGTTGAAGAAGCTCACGAAGACGAGGCCAAGAATCAGCGTCCAGAAGTCCTGTGCCGTGGCAAAGATGTAGCCGCTGACACCGCCGAGGGTGAGGAAGAGCGTGAGGGTCTTCTTGCGACCCCAGCGTTCCACCAGGATCATGGAGGCCGCGTATCCGGGGAACTGCGCCAGGGCGGACACGATGAGGAAGAGGGCCAGGGTGCGGGGGTCCCCGAAGTCGACGATGCCGAATCCGGCCAACGCCAGGGGGAGCCACAGGAAGAGCCCGTAGTAGCTGAAGTTCAGGGCGATCCACACACCGATGGTGACGGCGGTCCTACGGAACAGGGCGCCTTGAAACAACGCCGCCATGGGGGCGCGAGGCACGGCGGGTTCTCTTGTCAGATCGCTGGCGCGCACGGCCGACCCCGTGACCCGGCGCAGGACCTCGGCCGCCTCCTCCAGTCTGCCCTGTCGCGCGAGGTAGTACGGGCTCTCGGGCACCCTTCGGCGGAACACGAAGGCGATGAAGGCGGGAAAGGCCGCGGCCACGAAGAGAAGTCGCCAGGCGCCTTCCAGCTGGATGAGGAAGAAGAACCAGAAGCCGATGGCTAGGAGGAACCCCACGGGCCAGAAGAAGTCCAAGAGGACCATATACCGTCCGCGGTGTTGAGGCGGGAGAAACTCCGACAGGATGGGGGGGTCGATGACGAGCATGCCGCCGAGACCGATCCCCGCCAGGAGACGGAAGGTGAACAGGCTCGTAGGGTTGAACGAGAGGGCCGTCAGGGCCGTGAAGATCGAGTAGACGACAATGCTGACCTGGAACAGGGTCCGCCGCCCCTGCCGGTCCGACAGTCTCCCCAGGGAGATGCTCCCTAGGAACGAACCCAAGAGCGTCGCGGACACGATGGCGCCGTATTGGAGAGGGTCCGTGGACGTGAACGTGGCGAGGTCAAAGATCCCGAACTCCGCGCCGATCGCCGGGAGCACGAGCCCAATCAGGATGATCTCGAAAGCGACGAAGGTCCAGGCGAAGCCCGTGATGAACACGATCCTTCGGTGAAACGGGGTGAAGCCGCCCTCTCCCAGAACGGCCTCGACACTCCGGGGACCGACGCGCGTCTCCTTCGTGGCCATGCCAGCGGCCCTTGCAGATGCAGCTCCTCGATATAGGTGCTGTTGGAGGCAACCTCATGGCCTTGGAGGAGGACGGCGGCAAGGCTTACCGGAGGAAAGGCGGCGACGGGGGCCCGGACCTCCTCCGGATGCCCGGCGGGGCCACCACCCCGCGGAGGACGGGCGAGGTCCGATTCGGCCATATGGAGGAGGGAGGCACGAGTTCAATGTCAATCTATAGCGTCTCAGCGAAGCTTTAAGTATCGTCTTTCCGTCTCGCGCGCGGGGGAGCCATAATGGTTGTTAAGAACATAGAGAAGCCCATCGCGACGACGCACGTGGGCGCCTACCCCAAGCCCAAGTGGTTCACACCGTACCAGCTCCAGGGACGCGACATGCTGGAGGCGTTCAAGGACCCGACCTTCGAGCAGGCCTATCGCGACGCCGTGGCCGCGGTGCTCAAGGACCAAGAACTCGCCGGCCTCGACATCGTGGCCGACGGGAAGATGGCCTACGACGAGTTCCGTGGCGGGACCGGCTGGTTCCAGTACACCCTGGATCGGATCAACGGCATCACGGGCCGATCCGAAGAGATTACCAGCATCTTCGCGGGCCACCCGCTGGAGGTCATCCAGGAAATGGCCAGCGCCTACGGATCGCCCGTGGCCACCGAGAAGCTCAGTGCCGGGCCGATGCGGTTGGCCCTGGAGTACAAGATCTCCGAGGAGCTCACGGACAAGCCCATCAAGTTCAACATCGGCGACTCTTCGGTGATTGCGACGATGATCCTCAACGGGGGAGCCTACAAGGAGCAGACCGACCTCATCATGGACTTGGCCAAGATCTACAACGGGGCGCTGCGCGACCTGGACAAGACGGGCGTGCCGTTCATCCAGACGGACACCTCGCCCATCAACGTCCTGCCGTCCTTCCGAGAGGTCTCCGACGACGAGTTCGCCTTCTTCGTCGACGCCTTCAACGCGATGTTCGACGGCGTGAAGGCGGAGAAGTGGATTCACGTGTGCTGGGGCCGTCTCCATGGCCAGCCCCTCCTCGGGGCCGGCGCGGAACGAGCCTGGGACATTGCCTACCCACACCTCCTCGAGACGAACGCCGACACGGTGAACATGCACATGTCCTATGCGGGGGAAGACGTCCTCCGGGTCATGGGCGAGTACGAGTCGGACAAGAATATCGCCCTCGGGGCCGTCAGCATCTCGAACCTCCTCGTGGAGAGCCCGGAGAAGATCGCCGACCTGCTCACGAACGCCGTCAAGTTCGTGGATGCCAACAAGCTCTACGCCACGACGGACTGCGGCCTCATTACGGTCATGGACCGGACCGTCGCCCAGTTCAAGCTGAAGTCGCTCGTGGAAGGGGCGAACCTCGCCCGGAAGGAGGTCTAGGACCCTCCGGCGCGCCGTCGCGGGCTAAGGAAATCCTCTAGGAATCGGGAAGGAGAGCCTCCCGATCTCTCCCTTGTGATTGGGTGAGCGCACGCGAGAGACGGCCCTCGACCGTCTCCTCGGCCCCGAGGGAGGGGATCTCACTGGGCTTCGACGTGATCCAGGCCTTCCACGTCGCCCAGTTCCTGCATGAGGTGGTTCAGGGCCATGGGAATCTGGACGTCACACTCGCCGCACTGGTGCTCCGTCACCAACCGCTCCATACGAACGCGGGCGACGCCGTCCGCGAAGGAGACGAACTCGATCTTGAGGCCGTGTGAGGTCGTCCCCTCCGAGTAGCGCTCAATGATACTTCGGACCTGCTCCTGGACCGACTCCGAGCCCATGCGGCACACATGTGCCTCCTCCGACTTAAGTCCTCCAGGAACCGGTCAGCCCGCCATGTGCGGCATCACCTCGTCGGCGAACAGCCGAAGGGGGTCTCCTTCGAGGGCCCCGTCCACCTGAAAGATGAAGTACGTTACGCCCAGGTCTCGGTATCGCAGGAGGCGAGCCGTGACCTCCTCGGGCGTTCCGATGACCGCCCCCGGCTCCTGCTGTGCCCGAAACGCCGCCAGGGAGAGGTCGGCGGGCTTGCGGCGACGGAGGCGCCGTTCCACCTCCTTGGCGTCCCGCCCGATGAGCAGGCCCAGGTGCACGGATTTCTCGAGGGCGTCGTAGTCCCGGCCCACGGCCTCGGCGTGGCGTCGGAGGATGCCCAGCTGGCGGGCGCACTCCTCCTCGTCGCACCGCAGGAGGTTGCAGCGGTCGGCCCAGCGCGCGGCGACCCGGAGGACGGGAAGCTTCCTTCCCAGCCCGGCCCCCACGGTGATGGGCGGCCCGGGCCGCTGGACCGGTTTCGGAACGCAGGGAGCCTCCCGAACGGCGAAGTACCGCCCCGCAAAGGTCGCCTTCTCTTCTTGCCACATCGCCCGGACGATCTGGATGGCCTCCTCCAGCTGCGCGATCCGGGCCCGAGGGGGGTCGAAGGGGAAGCCGTAGCTACGGTGCTCCTCCTCGAAGGTGCCCGCCCCGATGCCGAACTCGAGGCGACCTCCCGAGATGACGTCGACGCTGGCGGCCATCTTGGCCAGGAGAGCGGGGGAGCGATACCCCTGGGCGGTGACCAGGGAGCCCAGGCGGAGCCTTCGCGTCTCCCTCGCCAGGGCAGACAGACCCGTCCAGCACTCGAAGGTTGAGGTCTGGGGAGCCCGCTCGGTGGGAATCGAGGGGTGGGGGCGGAAGTGGTCGAAGAGCCATCCGGATGCGTAGCCCAGGTCCTCGACCTCCCGGGCGACCCGGACCATCTCCCCCCATTGTTGGGGGGCGGGCATGGGAGGGGGCAACTCCGCAAACCAGCCCTGCGGGATCATGATGCCGAAGGCAGCCACGGGCACTCCTCCCCGTCTTGGTAGGCCCCCTCCTTATTTAGGGTTCCAACGGACCCTCCGCCCGGGGGCTCGAAGGATTTATCGGTCAGCCCCTCGTAGCCGGGCCGCCGGATGGGGGGACCTGCCGGGTGACGTCTGCCACTGCCCCGCTACGCATCGGTCACCTCTCGACCTTTTACCATACCTCCTTGCTCCTCATGTCACCCGCGTGGGCGGGGACCCCGGTGGAGGCGGAATGGGAGCTCTTCCCCACGGGGCCGGCCATGATGGAGGCCTTCCGCCGGGGCCGCCTGGACGTGGGGTACATCGGCCTTCCTCCCGCCATGATTGGGATAGCCCGGGGGGTCCCCGTTCGTTGTGTCGCCGGCGGGCACATGGAGGGGACCGTGCTCATCGGCCCGCCCGACGCCAAGACCCTCCAAGACGCAGGGGGAAGCCTGGCCACGACCCTAGCACAGTTCCGAGGCGGGGCGGTGGGCACCCCCACGGGCGGCTCGATCCACGACGTCATCGTCCGGCATCTGCTTCGGAAGGAGGGCCTCGAGGAGGAGGTGGAGGTGAAGAACTTCGTCCAGGCCGACCTGATCCCGGATGCCTTGGACGAGGGGGACCTGGTGGGCGCGGCGGGAACCCCCGCCTTGGCCGTGGCGGGCAAGCACTGGGTCGGCTCCCGGCTCCTCGTCCCCCCCGCCGCGCTGTGGCCCCACAACCCCAGCTACGGCCTCGTGGCGCGCACGGAGTTCATCGACGATGCCCCCGCGGCCTTGGAGGCCTTCCTCCACGCCCACGAGGAGGCCACCCACTTCATCCGAACGCGACCCCGCGAGGCGGCGACCCTGACCGCCGGCGTCGTCGCCATCATCGACGAGGGGTTCGTCCACGAAACCTACCGGATCTCCCCCAAGTATTGCGGAGCCCTGCCTCCCGTCTACATCGAGGCGACGATGGCCTTCGTCCCGCCCCTGCGGGAGCTGGGCTACCTGGCCCGCCCCCTCGAGGCGGACGAGGTCTTTGACACGCGGTTTCTCGCCCGGGTCCATCCGGAGCCCGCCCATTACGAGGAGGCTGGGGCGGCGGCCGTGTGACGGGCGGGTCCCCCTAGCTCCGGGCGAGGGCGGCCATGAACCGACTCCGAACTTCGGGAGGGCCCAGCGGCACGACGGGGACGTCCTCATTCCCCGGTTCCACCCGCGCGACCACGACGGCCGGACCCGTGGCCTCCTCCACCGCGGCGCGGAGGGCGGCCAGGGTGTCCACGGTGGCCACGGCCTCCACCCCGCAGGCCCGGGCAACGGCCGCCAGGTCCGTCCCCAGGGCGGTGTGGGAGGGCTGGTTCCCCGTGCTGCCATGGACGGCGTTGTCGAGGATGACCACGACGAGGTTGGGCGGGCCAAAGTGGGCCAAGGTCGAGAGGGCGCCCATGTTCATCAGGACGGAACCGTCCCCGTCGACGGCGAGCACCCTCTCGGGCCGGGCCAGGGCCAGACCCAGGCCGATGGAGCTGGCCAGACCCATGGAACCCATCATGTAGAAGTTGGCGGGCCGGTCGGCGACCTGGTAGAGCTCCCGCGAGGCGTATCCAAGGTTGCAGATCAGCGGGTATCCGACGTCGGCCAGGGCCCGCAGGGCCTCCGCGCGCTTCACGACCACACCTCCCGCCCGAGGAGGACGGCCGCGATCATGCCGTCCCGGAACGCCCAGGTTGCGAGACGGGCGATGGCGGACAGGTCCACGGGGGCCGCCACGCGCTCGTAGGGGATCTGCAGGGCCTCCAGGACCCGGGACGTCGCCTCCCCCATGGGTACCTGGGCCGCCACGGGCTCCCCGGGACCGCCCCTGTGGGCGATCAGCAAGAAAAGGGGGACCCCGTACAGATGCGTGAGGGACGCGAGGGCGTTGATGCAGTTCCCCAACCCGGAGTTCTGCATCAGGAGGCAAGGCTTCCGCCCGCCTAGGTAGGCCCCGGCGCAGACCCCGACGCCCTCCTCCTCCCGGGTGACCGGGAGGTGCAGCAGATCGGAGGCGTCCAGGCGCTCCAGCACCCCCGCGAGGAGACTGCTGGGCACGCTGCAGGCAAAGTCGATGCCCGCCTTCTTCAATTCACGGATGATTCGTCGATCCACGTCGTCCGGCACGGTCCTGCCTCCCGGCCTCGCTTCCGGCCCGCCCTCGAGCTAGGGCGAGGGGCGGGCATGGCCCCCACCCTCTCCGGGGAACCCCCACTCCGCCACGACCCTCCGGGCCTCCTCGCAGAGCCGTGGGGCCGCCGCCTCTTTCTGTCTCCCATGGCCCAGGTAGACGTGGGCGATTTCGTGGGCCATGATCTCCAGGATGTACTCGTCGTCCTTTCCATGCAGCGGGTGGCGGTCGAGGATGATTAGGTGATGCCACCCCTCCTCCCCGCAGGCGAGGCTCGTGGCCACGGCCTTGCGATACCCCATCAGGAAGATACGGAGAGGGACGAGGTCCTCCCTCTGGAGGGGGATGCGCTCCAGGGCCCGTCGGAGGAGCCCCTCGAACCGAAGGTCGAAGCCGGAGGTCGCCGCCAGGATGCTCTGCACGTCGTCCGCTTCCATGGTCCGCCGCCTCGCCAGGGAGGGCATTGTCCCGGCCCGTTACGAACCTTTCCTCCGCGATCCGAGCCAGGCGATATTGTATCAGGGCGGATAACCACAGCGCAAAGGGTATCTCCGCCTCGGACGACCTCCCTACCGCCGTGATGCGGATGGCCCCGCGGAAGCGCAAGCGCAAGAAGAAGCGACCGCGCTTCGATGCCAGCAAGGTCTTCAAGGTCGTCCGACAGGACCTGAACTTCGACTTGGAGGCGGAGATAGCCCGTTTCCGCGCCCGGAAGGGGCAGGCGGGCAATCGGCGGTCGGTGGGCCTGCGGAAACGCATTGACTTTGCGCAGTATTACTTCTGAAGCGACCCGTCCCGCGGAAGGTTTTATTAGGGCGCCCCGCTAGAACGGGCGCGCCCCGGGGGTGTGGGGATGGCCAAGGGAGAAGCCGCCGTTTTCGTCAAGGCCAACGAGCCGTTCGAGTTTCATGAATACCCGCTCCCCGAGGTCGAGTCGGGGGGGATCCTGGTCCGCGTCAAGATGGCCTCCATCTGTGGGACGGACCTTCACATCTACAGGGGGGAGCGGGAGCCCCCCCTCCCCATCATCCTCGGGCACGAGGCCATGGGGAAGGTCGAGATCCTCGGAGACGGGGTGGAGACAGACACGGGAGGGCAGCCTCTCCGGGAGGGGGACCGGGTGACCTGGAGCTACATCTGGACCTGCGGCACGTGCCGCTTCTGCAACATCCTGAAGGAGCCCACGAGCTGCCTGAACCGCTTTACCTACGGCCTGGGCGTCGCCTGCGACCGGGCGCCTCACTTCACCGGCGGCTTCGCGGAGTACATCTACCTCCAGCCGGGGACGAGCGTCTTCCGGGTCCCGGACACCCTATCGGATGAGGTGATCGCCCCCGTGAACTGCGCCCTCGTGACCATGGTCCACGTGACGGACAAGGCGCAGATCCGGCTCAACGAGAACGTGGTGGTCCAGGGGAGCGGCCCCCTGGGGCTCTTCGCCATGGCCCTTGCCAAGGAGAAGGGCGCGGGCCAGGTGATCGCCCTGGACACGGCGGACAGCCGCCTGGTCGTCGCCGACGCCTTTGGGGTCGACGAGACGATCAACGTGGCCGGGCAGTCGGACGAAGAGGTCGTGGCGGCGATTCAGGGTCTCACGGACGGCATCGGGGCCGACGTCGTGATCGAGGCGACAGGGGTCCCCCAGGCCCTCCCCCAGGGCTTGAAGCTCCCGCGGGACGGGGGGCGCTACCTGACCATTGGCCCCATCTACGTGGGCGCCGCGGCGGAGTTCGACCTGTTCAACCTGATCTTCCGCCGGATCCAGGTCCTCGGGGTGGCCCGGAACGACGCACGCCACCTCAAGGACGCCATCCAGTTCATGGAACGGACGCGGGCCCGCTATCCCTACGAGAAGGTGGTCGGGGCGAAGTTCGCCCTCTCCGACGTGGAGGAGGCCTTCAAGAAGGTCGAGAGCCGGACGGCGATGCGCACTGCCCTCGTGCCGGGGTCCGATTAGGGCGGGGAATCCCTGGCCCGTGCCTCCTCAGTCCGGCGTCCCAGGGTCAGCCGGTGGCCCAGGGCCGTCTCGAGGGAGAAGGAGTCGTCCGTCTCGGAACGATAGGCGTCGATGGTGAAGGCCTGGGCCCGACCCCCCGCAAAGGTCGGATGAATGTAGACGTCCACCCCGTCAACCTGTCCGAGGGCCTCGTAGACAGGCGCGGGGGGACGGTCCTGGAGGAAGACGTTGCTCGGCCCGCAGCACCCCGTATCGTCCAGGAGGAGGTAGAGGTCCGGGTGCGTCGCCTGGACCCGGCGGATTAGCCCCTGCGTCCGCGGGGTGAAGCGCACGTCCACGGAGAAATCATGGGGTTCCTCCCATAAAGGGCTTGCACGCCGGTCCTCCGGTCGCCGCTACCCCCAGGGAAAGTACCAGGGCTGCTTCTCGTAGGAGTAGTCCACGTAGACCGTCTTCTTGTCCGTGTAGTCGTCCAGGGCGGCCTCCCCGAGTTCGCGCCCGTATCCGGACTCCTTCACCCCGCCGAAGGGCGCGTGGACCTCGACCCCCACCGGTCCCTGGTTGACGAAGGCCACCCCTGCCTCCATGGCCGAGACGGCATCGAAGGCCGCCTTCAGGTCCGTCGTGTAGATGGACGACGCGAGGCCGTAGCGGACGTCGTTGGCCAGCTCCATGGCCTCCCCCAGGTCGGGCGCGGGAATGATGTTCGTGACCGGGCCAAAGATCTCGTCCTGGGAGATGCGCATGTCGTTGGTGCCCGCAAAGACCGTGGGCTGGTGGAAGAAGCCCTCCTTTCGGGCCGCGTCCTCGTACCCCTTGCCGCCGGTGAGGAGCTTCGCCCCCTCGTCGAGGCCGATCTCGACGTATTTCTTGGTCTTGTCCAGGCCCGGCTCGCTCACCAGGGGGCCGACCTCCACGCCCTCCTTCAGTCCGTCACCCACGCGGAGCCTCTCCGTGGCCTCCACAAACCTCTTGGTGAAGGCGTCCACCACGGGCTCCTCCACGATGATGCGGGAGGCGGCCGTGCACTTCTGGCCGGCGTTGCTGAACGCGCTCCAGAGCGCGGCCGCGACGGTCAGGTCCATCTTCGCGTCCGCGGCGACGACCATGGGATTCTTCCCGCCGAGCTCCAAGACCTGGCGACGCATGAAGCGGGCGTTGATCTCGGAGATGTGGCGGCCCGTGAAGGTCTCCCCCGTGAAGGCCACGACGTCCACGTCGGGGTTGTTCACCAGGGCCTCTCCGATCTTCCCACCCGGTCCCGTGAGGAGGTTGAGGACCCCCTCGGGAATCCCCGCCTCCACGAAGAGTTCCGCCAGCCGGAAGGCCGTGAGGGGCGTGTGGGACGCGGGCTTGAAGACCACGGTGTTCCCCGTAACGAGGGCGGGCGCGAGGTTCCACATGGGGATCATGGAGGGAAAGTTCCACGGGGTGATGACGGCCACCACGCCCAGGGGCTGACGGACGCTGAAGGTCAGCTTCCGCTGCTGTTCCGACGGGACGACCATCGACCACATGCGGCGGCCTTCCCCCGCGTAGTACATGGCCGTGTTGTAGGCCTGGACCACCTCCCCCCGGGCTTCGGCGAGAGGCTTCCCCTCCTCCAGGGTCACGATGCGCGCGATCTCCTCCTGGTGGGTCCGGATGAGTTCCCCGAGTCGGAAGAGGACCTCCGCCCGCGTGGGCGCGGGCGTCGCCGCCCACCCCGTCTGGGCCTCCCGGGCCGCTTCCACGGCTTCCCTGGCGTCCTCTTCCGTTCCCCGCGCCGCCTGCCCGACGGTCGCCCGGGTGGCGGGGTTGATGACGCCGAAGCTCTCTCCCTCCCCCGCGTCGCGAAACGTGCCCGCGATGAGAAGCTTCCCTGTCGTCTCGGCTGCCGACTCCTTGCCCATGGGCATCCCCTCGTGCTCATGGGAGGCCGCGGGAAATATGTTGCGTTCCGCGCCTCGCGCGATCTTGCCGTTCGACGCCTAGCTTTATGGCGGAAGGCTGGCTTCACCGCGCAGAAGGGGGTAGGCGACGGACGGGATTACGCGGGGACCGCCCTCGGATTGGGAGAGGTACTCCCAGTATACGCCCTCGAATCCCCTGGTGCGATGGCTCTTCCTCGACCCCATGTACCGGGGATACCGGGACCTCCTCCGCCTGGCCCACTTCCCGGAGCCCGTCTCGATTCTGGAGCTCGGCGCGGGGACCGGCTACACGACCCTCCGCCTCTGCCGGACCCTCCCCGTCCGAAAGGTCACCCTCGTCGATTCGAACGCCTCCATGCTGGAGGCGGCGAGACGGATCCTGGACGGCGTGCGATGTGTGAAGGCCTTCCTACGGGAGGACGTCCTGGACCTCGCCCTCGCGGAGCGGTTCGACTTGGTCCACAGCGCGGGCCTGGTGGAACACTTCGCGACGACGGACCGGAAGCGATTGCTGCGGCTCCACGCGGATCACACCCGGACGGGGGGCTACTGCATCGTCTACGCACCGACGCCGACCCTCTCCTATCGGTTCTGGAGGCGCATGGCGGAGGGACTGAAGGTCTGGCTCTTTACGGACGAGGTGCCCCTGCCGGAGGCGCGCCTCGTGGGCGAAGTGAGGGAAGCGGGCCTGGAGGTCTTGGGGACGAACCACTTCTGGCGCGGGTTCCTGACCGAGGCCGGGATCCTCGCCCGGAAGCCGCCGCCCCTCGGCCGCGAGCCCCGGCAGGACGGGGAGGGAGAGGGATGAGCGAGGATCCCTTCGCCACGGCCCTCGCGTGGCTGGAGGCGTACGGGATCCTCCTCGTGGTGGACCCCCGCCTGCCCAGCGTCACCACGGTGGTCACAGGGAAGCCCCTCAGGGGCTCCTGGTGGGGCCATCCCCGGTCCCATGCCATCTTCGCCATGGTGGAGCGGCTGGAGGGGCACGCGAAGGCGCTGCCGACGAAGCTCGTGTCGGGCAAGGTCACCTTCGTGCATCGGCGGCTCTGGCCCGCCTTGGCGGGCGTGGGGTCTGCGGCGGAGCCCTGGCAGGTGGAGGGCCTCACACCGGACGAGGAAGCCTTGCTGGCCCGTCTCGGGGAGGCCGGGTGGTTGCGGACGGACGATCGGGCAGGGTACTCTCCCCTCGACGCAACGACCGTCCGCCGGGCGACGAAGAGGCTGGAACGGAAGCTGCTGCTCGTCGGGCGCGAGGTCCACACCGAGACGGGCGCCCACGCCCGAATCCTCGAGACGTGGGAAGCGTGGGCGGACCGTGTCGGGTTCCGGGAGACGTGGAGGACGCCGGCGGCGGGGAGGCAAGAGCTGAAGGAGACCCTGGACGGCGTGAATCGGGCGTTTGGGGCGAGCGGCCAGCTTCCCTGGCCGCGCCCTCAGGGACCGCCCTAGCCCTCGCCGAGGACGGGACGCGCCTTCTCCGGGTCGTCGACCGCAAGGCCCAGGTCGGACTGACCGTGCATCCGGTTGAGCTGGATCAGGCCCGTGATGTTCACCCCGGCCGCTGCGAGTCGCTGAGCGACGGAGGCCAAGGCCCCGGGGTTGTCCTGGAGGGTGACCAGGAGGAGTTCGACCTCCTCAAACGGGACGTTGTGGCCCTCGAGGACCTTCCGGGTGGCCTCCGGGTCGGAGGTCAGCAACGTGATTCTCCCCTCCCCTCCCAGGGTCTCGCCTCCCGAGGCTTCTAGGTTGATCCCTTGCTCCGCCAGGGCCCCGGCGACGTGGGCCAGGGCACCGGGGGCGTCCTTCAAGGTAATGCGGAATGCGGTTGGCATGCTCCCCCACCTGCACAACCCTCGGGTCGGCGGTGACGCGAGAGTCGCAGAGCGGCCACGGCATGTGGCGCGATAAACCTTTCGCGCCTCGCCCAGCCATCGGTGTTGGAGGAGGTGGGCGATGTGGAGAGGCCTGCCGTCCGCCGGCGCCTTCAGCTCCCAAAGGGGGATCGCAAAGGCCACCGGGCTGACACGCCCTCTTTTATCTGCGGAGGGGGGATATGGGCCGGGACTGACGGTGAAACGCCCGCGACCTGTTCTCCCCCTCATCCTGTTGGGCCTCATCCTCCTGACGAGCCAGCTGGGCCAGGCGCAGGGCCTTGCTGAGATTTTTGACGTGGAGGATGCCTACACCAAGTCCCTGTCCGCGGGCCAGACCATCAGCTTCGTCTGGCTAGCCTACAACCGGGACACCGTGGACCTGCTGCTCCGTACGCAGGTGGACCTCACCTCGGGGGCGGACTGGTCGGCCAGCGTCGCGCCCCGGTTCGTCGTCCTCCCGCCGGGCGGCTCGACCCAGGTAGACCTCACGGTTTCGTCCCGCCTGGACGCCGCGGAGCGCTCGATTACGTTCACCCTCACCTTTGCCCTCGCGCGGGCGGGCGACCCTGTCGTCGGCGCCACGGAGGTCCGGACCGCCACGGTGAACCTGGTGCCGTCTCCCCCGCCCCTGCCGACCGGGAACCTGATCCTGGGGGTTTTTGACAACCCGTTCCCGCCTCCCCTCAACTCCCGCGCCGTGACGTTCGTCATCAACCTGGCCATCTGGGCCTTCATCGCGGGCGCGTCGGTCCTGGTCGTGAGCCCCCTCGTACACCGGTTGGCCCGGAAGACGAAGACGGAGCTCGATGAGACGATCCTGGCCATCGTACGCGGCCCCCTCATCCTGCTCCTCCTGACCTACGGGGTGGTCCAGTCGGTCGCCGTGCTGGAGCCTCCCATCGAGGTCACCTCGACCCTGTTCCTCGTGTACAACGTCGTCCTGATTCTGACGTTGACCTGGCTGGCCTATCGGCTCCTCCAGGGCATCATCCTCGAGATGGGCCGGAAGGCGGCCGAGACCCGGGAGATCCCCGCGCTGGGAACGTTGCTGCCCCTCATCGGCCGGGCCGGGGGGATCCTCATCCTCGTCATCGGGGTCGCGTCCCTGGCGGGCCTCTTCGGCATCGATCTCACGGCCTTCCTCCTGGGGGCGGGGGTCGTGGGCATCGCCATCGCCTTCGCGGCCCAGGAGAGCCTCTCCAACTTCTTCAGCGGCATCTTTCTCATGCTGGACCGCCCCTTCCGGGAGGGCGACCTCGTGGAGATCGACGGGGATCGGGCGCGGGTGGAGAAGATCGGTCTCCGAAGCACGGTCCTGTACCACCGCCCCTCCTCCAAGCTCCTGGTCATCCCCAACAACAAGATGGCCCGGGAGATGATCGTCAACATGGTCCAGCCGGACCAGGCGATTCGGCAGGCCACCACCGTTGGCGTGGAGTACGGGTCCGATGTGGAGACCGTGAAGACCATCCTGGCCGACGCGGCGAAGGAGAACCCCTGGGTCATCAAGGACGACCCACGGAGGGAGCCCTACGCGCGTCTGGAGGAGTTCGGGGACTCCGCCCTCATCTACAAGCTCAAGTTCTGGGTGAGCGACGCGGACAAGCTCAACCGGGTTCGCGGCCAGGTCAATGAGTCCATCGTGAAGCGGCTGACGGAGGCGGGCATCGAGATCCCGGCCCCCCAGCTGTCGGTCACCTTGGAGGAAGGGGAGGGGAAGACGGCCGGCCGAGAAGGGCAGGCTCCTCCTCGGGGCGCATGAGGCTCTACTCCGAGGAGGAGGCGGAACGCGTGCGCCTCCGGTTCGAGGAGAAGGTGCTCGGGTGGCCGGAGGTCTCGACGAAGAAGATGTTTGGCTGCCCCGGGTACCAGGCCGCCGGCAACCTCTTCGCCTTCCTGGTGACCCAGGGCGTCGTCCTAACGAAGCTCCCTCCCGAGACCTAGGAGGCCCTGGAGGTACGGTATCCCACCGAGCCCTTCCGGACCGGCGACCGCGTGGTCAAGAAGTGGACAGTGGTCCTCGCGGGCGAGGGCATCGATTGGGACGGCTTCCTGCCGTTTGTCCGGGCGAGCCACCAGGCGGCCCTCCGACAAGGGTGAGGGAGTCCGTCCGACCTTACACCGGAATACGCAGCGAGGCCAGGTCTCTTCCCCGGTAACCCCGGGATAGCTCCCGCCAAACGGCCGGCATCGGGTTCCCCTCCGCATCCCGGCGGTAGTAGTCCAAGATCCGACCGACCTCCCCATCCTCCCGAATCTCTAGGAGAAGGGCGTTGCGCGCACGGGCCGCGGAATCGGCCTCTATTTCGTCCTTGAACCGCGCCACGTATGGTGTCTGGTCGAGCCACCAGAAGATCAGGTACTGCGGTCGCGGGTCCCGATTCCCCCCGGTCATGATCCTCGCGATCCCGCAGGAACGAGGTCGTCACGTGAATAAGAAGGTGGTGGGCGCATTATCAGGGACGATAGCACCCACCGCTGCGGGATCACGTGGACCCGCCTAGCAGTGGGGGAGGCCCCAGGGAGGATGTCCGGGAACGCTCAGCGCTCCGGTAGGAGGCCGAGTTGGGCCATGAAGCCCATTCTGTCGAAGTAGACGTGTTCTTCGGCAATCTCCCCGTTCACGATCTTGCCGATCGTCACGAGGTCGAGACGGACGGGCCTGTTCGTGGGGGGAATCTCCTGGCTCCCCGGACCCAAGACCGGGCCCGTGTTCGTGCCCGTCATGACGAGCTCCGCGCAGACCCAGTCCCCGGACCCAAAGGCCCGAACCCGTTCCAGTTTCATGTCCGGCATCATGGTCACCATGTCCTCGAGCGCCTCCCGATGGGACTGCCGGCCTTTCGTGGGCTCGGGTGTCGTCGGGGAATAGACGACAACCGATTCGGCGTGGGTCGCGTCGAAGCCGTCCCAGTCGCGTGTCTGCAATGCCCTCTCCGCCGCGTCAAGCACCTTCAGATTCTCCTCTAAACTCATGATTCTCCTCTCGTTTCTGGGGTTTTCCCGTAGGGGGGAGGATGGTCGTTCCTGGGGCAGCACGGAAACATCCCTGGGAGCAAGGCGTCCCCCCTCCAGGCTGACCTAGCCCTCCTTCGTATTAGGCGGTTTGGGCCGGGCGCCTGGGCGGGCTGGGTCCCCCATTCGGCGACGCGATGGGCGTGGCGCGAGGTCGCCGCCTCACTCCTCAGGTTCGACGATGCGCGTGTCGCCGACCCCGCGGAGGAGGGCCGATTCGCCCACGTCCTCGGAGGAAAATTCCCCTGCTTCCTCGATCAGCCGCGTGAAGGTCTCGTCCCCGTGTTCCCGCCAAGCATCGAAGTCGCCGTAGGTGCTGCACTCCCACAAGTTGGCGACGCTATACCGGCCGAACCCGAGGACGTAGAAGTACGTGCCTCGATAGGTCCATCCCGGTGGTGCGTGCTTCCTGATCAGGTCCTCGTTCTTCTGCTCCCACTCCTGAAACGCCCGCGCCTTGCCCTCCTTCAGATTCCAACTCTGCATCCAAAGCATGGCTCCTTCCCTCCGGCGATTTCCAGGGACCGTCCCTACTTATAGTCGATGCGGCCGAAAGCGGGATGTCCTCCGGCCTCCCTCCCCCGCCCGGGGTTAGGATGAAGAGGAAACGGATCACCACAGACACGCCCTGGGAAGGTCGAGTGGGCTACTCGCGGGCCCTCCGCGTGGGGCCCCACGTGTACGTCTCGGGAACCACGGCGACGGACCCTGGGGGACAGGTCACGGGAAGGGGAGACCCCTACGCCCAGACAATCCAGGCCATCCGGAACATCAAGGGGGCCCTCGAGGCGGCCGGGGCGCGCCTACGTGACGTCGTCCGAACCCGCATCTACGTGACCGACATCGACGCGTGGGAGGAGATCGGCCGGGCCCACGGAGAGGCGTTCGGGGCGGTGCGACCCGCCGCCACCATGGTCGAGGTACGTCGCCTGGTCGATCCGGACATGCTCGTCGAGATCGAGGCGGAGGCCATTCTGGAAGGGGAACACGGCCCCTAGGTCGGACCAGGGCGGGCCTCGGTTCTTCCCCGCTCGGGGAAGGGGGGGCTCAGAGCTTTGCCCGCGCCCGCGCATCCACCTTGACAAGCCAACGATGCAGCGGACCCATCTCCTTGCTGACCTCGAGACAGCTGTCCACGAATTCCGGTTTCTGGAGGACCTCCGTCTCCCGAAATTCCTTGGACGCCCACAGGCCGCCGTACTTGAGCCAATGCGCGCGTGGGTGGTCCGGGTCGTACCCGCGGGGAACCCGCTTGTACTTCGCCTCGCCGATCTCGAACCCCCCTCCCCTTTGCAGCGGGGCTACGGCCGCCTCCAGCTCGGGTCCCAGGGTCTCGTCGTCCACGGCCTCCCGGTATGCCGCCAGCAGGGGCCGGGAGAACACGTGATGGCCCCCGTGGATGCCCCATCCCTGCCAGTCGAACCCGATGCCGAATCCCGGGGACTCCATCTTCTTCCCCGGCCCGTCCCAGAAAGCAAACCAGACGTGGGTGTTGTAGGGCCGCTTGTCTCTGCTGAAGCGGATGTCCCGGTAGATCCGTCCCATGGACCCCTGCCCGTTGGTCCGGGTGTCGTATCGGATTCCCGGGAAGGCCTCCTGCAACCGCTCCCCCAGGGCGACGACGAAGGATTGGGCGGGAGCCACGATGTAGTCGAGGTACAGGCGCTTGTACTCCTGGAACCACTCCCGATTGTTGTTCTTCGCGAGGGTCTGGAGGAAGTGCAGGCCCTCCGGCGGGAAGCCCGTGAAGGGTGCGATGTCGCCCATGGCCGTTTCACCGACCGGCAGTACATAAACCCTCTCGGGGGGCTAGCGGGTGCGAACATCCTGCGCCGGAGGACGACCCCGCTTCGCGGCCCCCGGCATCCCCCGCCAAGGCCGAACCGGCGGTGAACCGCAGCCTTCAGACGGTCACGTGAAGGGGTTCAATCCGGACGACCACCCGGGTCTGCCCTGGCGGCAGGGGAAAGTCGCGTCCCAGATACTTGTGGGCGAGCTCGTGGATGTGCGCCACGGCCCCTTCCTCAGTGACCTCGACGACGCGCCCGCGAACGATGACCTTGGCGTAGGGGTCCTCCCGGTCGTGGAGGGAGATGGCCACCCGAGGGTCCCTCTGAATGTTGTAGTACTTCACCCGGCCCACCGCGGTATTCATCGTCAGAAGGTCATCCTCGGTCCCGATCCACATGGGCGTGACGTGGGGAGATCCGTCGGGGAGGAGGGTCGCCAGGTGGGCGAAGTTGCGTCGCTGGACGAGTTCCAGGGCCTTCCCGGTGATACGCCTCATGGTCCGGCCCATTCGGCCCGTAGGGATAAGGCCTCGTGACCGAAGCGTCCTGCCATCCTCCGTCGGCGGAAGGGGGCTCGGGGTCCTCTCGGGCCGACGTATCGGCGTACCTCGTCGTCGCATCCCTGATCTTCGGCGGGTACGCCCTCGCGGCGCGCAAGATACCCTGGCTGCGACCCCGCCGCCTTCGAAGGCCTTAACCCCCGGCCTCGCTCCCGCCCCGTGGCCTGGGTATTCGGCTATGGCTCCCTCATGTGGAATCCCTTCTTCCCCTATCTCCGCCGAGAGAGGGCGGTGCTCCCGGGTTACCACCGCGGCTTTGTGATGGCGTTCCGGCGGGAGTGGGGCCGTCCCGGAGCCCCCTGTGCCGTCCTCGGCCTCGAGCGGGGGGGACGGTGCGGAGGGGTGGCCTACAAGGTGGAGGCCTCGGCGCTTCCGCGCATCGAGGAGCGCCTCCGCTCGTTCGAAGGAGAGGCCTTCGAGGTGACGCGCCGCAGGATCCTCGTGGAGAGCGCGGAGGTCGAGGCGATGGTGGCGCTCAATCGGCCGGGCCACGCCGACTACCTCGGCCGGCTGCCAGCGACCCAGCGGGTGGCCATGGTGGTCCAGGCCCGAGGATCCGGAGGTACGTGCCTCGACTACGTGCGGAAGACCGCGGAGGCCCTAGGTCGTCTCGGCATCGAGGATCCCGATGTCCTCGCCTTCCTGGAGCAGGTGGAGGCGGCCCTGAAGGCGAGCTGAGCCCCCGCCTTACTCCACGCGCCAGCTCATCGACAGGGCGGCGATGAGGAAGATAACCACGGCCAGGCCGGCGACGATGGCCAGGTTCCCCAACGCCCCGGCCGTGTTGGCGAAGATGAGGGTGTCTCGCAGCCCGTCGTTGACGAAGCTGAGGGGGAGGAGCCGGGCAACGGGCTGGATGAAGTCTGGCATGATCTCGATGGGCCAGAAGGTCCCCGAGAGGAACATCATGGGGAAGTAGACGACGTTGGCCACCGCGTTCGCTGCCTCCATCTCGTGGACGTAGTTCCCGATGGCCAGGCCGAGGGAGGTGAAGAGGACGGTCCCGGACACGACCAGGGCGGCGGCTGTGGGGGTAAAGGCAAAGGCGGACCCGAAGACCAGGCGGGCGGTCAGGAGCATGAAGGCCACGGAGACGAAGATCAGGAGGAGGAGCCAGAGGGTCCGGGAGAGAAGCCACTCCCCCTTGCCCAGGGGCGTCGTGGCGAGGAGCTTGAAGTAGTGGCGCTCGCGGTACTCCGCCGAGAGGGAGGCGGTGGCGAAGAGGGGCGTCAGGATGGTGATGCCGATGATGCCGGGAATGAGGAAGTCGATGAAGGTGAGGGTCTCCCGTGCCACGCTCCGCAGGCCGACCCCCACGATGGGCTGCGTTTCGGCGAGGACGAAGTTGAACCCCGTGACGGCCCCGAAGACCGCGCCCTGGGCCGCCTGGAAGGCGGAGTTCGAGGGGTCGCCGTAGAGGACGACCTGGGGCTGGACGGGACTCCCCCCCAGGGCCGCCAACACCTGGGCCTCGAAGCCAGCCGGAATCTCCAGGGCCGCGACCACGTCTTGCTCCAGGACGTAGGCTTCGAGGTCCTCCGCGGGGGAGACCCGCACCAAGGAAAGGAAGCCCGTCTCGTTGAGGCTCGTCAGGAGCCCGCGGCTGGTCGCCGTGTCGTCCCGATCCTGGACATGGAGGGTGACCTCGAGCTCCTCCGACCCGGTGAACACGGCCCCGAAGACCAGGATGAGGAGGATGGGGAAGGCGAGGGTGAAGAAGGTGGCCGTGGGGGAGCGAAGGTACTGCTTCCCGTAGGCAACGAGGTCGGCCCAAACGCGTCTCATGGATGCAGCTCTCCCTCCTCCAGGCGGGCTCCCACGAGCTTCAGGAACACCTCTTCCAGGTGCGGCCGGCTGGTTCGCACGTCCCGGAAGGAGACCCCCTTCGTGGCCAGGACGGAGAAGACCTGCCCCAGGCCGTCCGAGAGGGCGGAACGGACGATTAGGTCTTCGCCGTCCACCTCGATGTCCAGATCCGCCCTGGCCAAGGCCGCAAGCCCCGCCGACCCCGCCCCCACCAGGCGAATGGTCCGACCCCCACCGTGGGCATCGACCAGTTCCCGGGGAGAACCCGAGGCGACGATCTCGCCGTTGAGCAGGATCGCCACGTCGTCGGCGAGGGCCTCCGCCTCTTCGATGTAATGCGTGGTCAGGACCACCGTTCGGCCGCCCTCTCGCAGGCCGCGGACGATCCGCCACAGGTCACGGCGCGCGCTGGGGTCCAGCCCTGTCGTGGGCTCGTCCAGGAAGGTGAGGCGGGGATCGCCCACCAAGGAGAGGGCGATGCCCAGCTTCCGCTTCTCGCCCCCCGAGAGCTTGCGGGCCTGCTCGTCCGCGCGGTCGCTGAGTCGGACCATGTCCAGGATGCGGTCGATCCCCGCCTTGTCGAGGCGTTTCCCGAAGAGCGCCGCAAAGTAGCGTAGGTGTTCCCGCGCGGTGAGCCGGTCGAAGGGCTGAAAGTCCTGGGGGAGGATACCGACCTCGGCCCGGATGGCGTCGTACGCTCGGGTGACGTCGTGGCCCAGCACGTAGGCGGACCCGGATGTCAACGTGCGAAGGCCCTCGAGGATCTCCACGGTCGTCGTCTTCCCCGCCCCGTTGGGTCCCAGCAGGGCGAAGACCCGACCCTCCGGCACGGCCAAGTCGATGCCGTTAACGGCCCGAAGGTCGCCGTAGACCTTCGTGAGACCTTGGACCCGGATCGCCAGGGAATCTTCCACGGTCTTCCCCCCCTGAGGCAACCGACCGGGGCATATCACCCTTTCCAGGGCCCGTGCGGCGGGCGATGCCCAAGGGTTATTAGTTTGAGTGTGCCTCCCGAGGACGATGGCGGGCTCGGAGACGGGGGAGCCGATGAGTGCCTATGCCCAAGCGGAAGCCCAGTCCGCACGGACCTTCGCCCTTGTCGGCTTCGTGTTCTACATCATCGGCGCCGCGGTGGCGGGGATCAGCGTGTTGACGACGCTGGTCGCGGTCGCGGCTTTCACGATGCCTGGCATGGTCGGCTTTCCGGGGGCTTTCTTCTTTTCCTTCCTCTTTTCCGCCGTCTTCCTGGGCGCCGCCGTATTCCTGACCCTATGGGCCTGGGGGACCTTGCAGGACATCGAGGCGGGGAACTACCTGAAGGCCCAGGCCCCGAGCCTCGTCCTGGGCGTCCTCGGCCTCTTCTTCGCCCTCATCGTCGGGGGCATCTTCCTCATTCTCGCCTACGTCAAGATCGGCAACGTCGTCGGGCCCGTGTCGGCGACCCCGCACGTGGCGACGCCACGGGCCGTAGGAGGACGCATCTGCCCCCATTGCGGCCGTCCCATCGCGATGGATGCCCAGTTCTGCAGCTACTGCGGGGAGAGGTTGCCCTAGCGGCGTGTCTGGGTCTCCCCGTCGCTGAGGAGCCGCCGGAGAACGGTGGGCAGGATGCCGCCGTTCCGGTAGTAATGCACCTCCACGGGGGAGTCCGTCCGGACGAGGACGGAGAAGGTTCGGGCGCTCCCGTCCTCGCTCTCGGCCCGCACGGTGAGCTCCTGTCCGGGCCGCAGGCCGTCGTCCAACCCCTCGATGGAGAACACCTCCCGTCCCGTCAGGCCGAGGGACGCCACCGACTCCCCCTCCCGGAACTGGAGGGGCAGGACGCCCATGCCGATGAGGTTGGCGCGATGGATCCGCTCGTAGCCCTCCGCGATGACCGCCTTCACCCCGAGAAGGAGGGTCCCCTTCGCCGCCCAATCCCGGGAGCTCCCCGAACCGTACTCCTTCCCTGCCAGCACAAAGAGGGGCGTGCCCTCCTCCCGGTAGCGCTGAGCGGCCTCGAAGATGCCCATCTGGTCCCCGCTAGGGAGGTGGAGGGTCACCCCTCCTTCCGTGCCCGGCAGGAGGAGGTTCTTCAGCCGGACGTTCGCGAAGGTCCCCCGGGTCATGACTCGATCGTTCCCCCGTCGGGACCCGTAGGAGTTGAAATCCCTCGGCTCGACTCCCTTCTCGATGAGGTACTGCCCCGCGGGGCTGTCCGCCGGGAAGGCGCCGGCGGGGGAGATGTGGTCCGTGGTGACCGATTCCCCGAGAAGGACGAGGACCCGGGCCCCCTGGATCGCCTGGATGGCCGCCGGCTCCGGCGCGAGATCCCGAAAGAAGGGCGGCTCCTTGATGTAGGTGGACGCCGGATCCCACGGATACACGGCGTCGTCGACGCCTTCGAGAGCGTTCCAGGTCTCGTTGCCCGTGAACACGGAGGCGTAGCGCTCCCGGAACTGCTCGGCGGTGATGGCCGAGGCCACGACCTTCCGGATCTCCTCCTGCGTGGGCCAGATGTCCCGGAGGTAGACGGGTTGCCCGTCCCTCCCCCGCCCCAGGGGCTCCGTGGTCAGGTCCACCGCCGTCGACCCCGCTAGGGCAAACGCGACCACCAGGGGCGGGGAGGCCAGGTAGCTCGCCTGGACCTGGTTGTGGATCCGGCCCTCGAAGTTCCGGTTGCCGCTGAGGACGGCCGCGGCCACCAAGTCGCCTTCCACCACCGCCTGGGCCACCTCGGGGGGGAGGGGGCCGCTGTTCCCGATGCAGGTGGTGCACCCGTACCCGACGAGGAAGAACCCGAGCCGCTCCAGGGGGTCCGTGAGCCCCGACGCGTTCAGGTAGGCGGTGACCACCCCCGAGCCGGGGGCGAGGCTCGTCTTCACGTAGCGGGGGACCTCAAGCCCCGCTTCCACCGCCTTCCTGGCCAGCAGCCCGGCGGCCAGCATCACGGCGGGGTTGGAGGTGTTCGTGCAGCTCGTGATGGCCGCGATCACGACGGCCCCGTGGCCGAGCGTGTACCGCTGCCCGTCGTACACCACCCGGACCGTCCGGCCCAGGGCGTCCCTGTCCAGGGCGAACCCCTGCTCGGCCGTCGGCGCCGTGAGAACCCGCGCGAAGGCGTCCTTCATCTTGGCGAGTGCGACGCGGTCGTGGGGTCGCTTGGGGCCCGCCAGGCTGGGCTCCACCGAGCCGAGGTCCAGGGAGAGGGTGTCCGTGAAGGCGGGGTCGGGCGTCTCGTCCGTGCGGAAGAGGCCCTGGGCCTTCGCGTACCGCTCCACGAGCTTCACCTGGCCCGGGGTCCGTCCCGTGAACCGCAGGTACTCCAGGGTTCGCGCGTCGATGGGGAAGTAGCTGACGGTCGCCCCCTGCTCCGGCGCCATGTTGCTGAGGGTCGCCCGATCGGGGACGCTCAGGCTCCCGATCCCGTCCCCGTAGAACTCCACGAACTTCCCCACGACGCCCCTCTCCCGGAGCATCTCCGTGACCGTGAGGACGATGTCCGTGGCCGTGGCCCCCTCCGCCAGCTCCCCCGTCAGCTCGAAGCCCACCACCTCCGGTGTGAGGAGATAGACGGGCTCCCCGAGCATGGCGGCCTCCGCCTCGATGCCCCCCACCCCCCAACCCACCACGCCTACGCCGTTGATCATGGGGGTGTGGGAGTCCGTTCCCACGAGGCTGTCGGGGAAGGCGACGGGACCCCCCGGGTCCTCCCGGAGGGCCACCACGGAGGCGAGGTACTCCAGGTTCACCTGATGGACGATGCCCGTGGCCGGCGGGACGACACGGAAGTTCTCGAAGGCGTTCCGGCCCCAGTGCAGGAACTCGTACCGCTCGCGGTTCCGCCGGAACTCGTACTCGGAGTTGAGCTGGATGGCCTCGTGGACGCCGTAGCGATCCACCTGGACGGAGTGGTCGATGACCAGGTCCACGGGCACCTGCGGGTTGATGAGGGTCGGGTCGCCCCCGAGGCGGTCCATGGCGGATCGCATCGCGGCCAGGTCGACGAGGCTCGGGACCCCCGTGAAGTCCTGGAGGATGACCCGGGCGGGCTTGAAGGGCACCTCCGCCCGGCGGAGATTCGTGGGACGCCAGCCGGCGAGGTTGCGGATGTCCTCCGCCGTGACCCGGGAACCATCCTCGTGGCGGAGGAGGGACTCGAGCAGGACCCGGACGGCGTACGGGAGCCGGGCCATCTCGGCGATGCCGTCCTTCTCGAGCTGGGCCAGGCGGTACAGACGGGCCTTGCCCGTCCCCGTCTCGAAGGTGGCCTCGGCCCCGAAGGAATTCAGGTGCGACTTTGCCATGCGGCCCCAACCCCCGGCCGCCGAGGCGGCACGGAAACCAGCGGCTTCCTTCTTAAGAAGGTTCGGGCGTGGGGTGGCCGAGGGGGCCTCACGGGGAGGGCGCCTTCACCGGACGTCCCTCCTTCCAGATGTGGGTGATGTTCTCGGGCCTCGTCAGGAGATGTCCGTCCCGAGGGCGATCCTGACGCCCTTCTTGATCGCCGTCCGCAGGGCCCCCTCGTGGACTGTCTTCAGAAGCCGCTCCATGATGAACCGGGTGGGCACGAGAAGGGCTTGGCGCTCGAGCATCAGATTCGCCGTTACCTTGTCGAGGGAGCTTCCCATGGCTGCGCCCGCTGGCTCCCAAGCGCTTGATTAGGGGATACCCCCGGCAGGACGCCCCCTCCGTATCAGGTCCGATAATCAGGCTGATACGCTTTAAGCCCCGGTCCTCCACCCGGTGGGCAGAATGGGTGGGACGTGAATTCCATGACACCCCTTGAGACATCTCCTTGGCGAGCGAGAGTGCATGTCATCTGGATTGCCGCCCTGCTCGTGGGCTCCGGTCTCCTGATTCTGACCGCCCCGGCGTGGGCGAGCATGGGGTTCTTCCAGGGCCCCCACACCGACGCGGGGGTGGATACCGACGCGGACAACCGGTTCGAGTTCCTCCAGGTGAACGTCACGGTGAACGTGACGGTGGGAGGCGACTTCACCGTCGAGGGGAAGCTCTACGACTCCACGGGCACCACCTTCATCACCAACAACTCGACCGCCTTATCCGGGGGGGCGGGCGTCCACGTGGTTGTCGTCAACTTCGAGGGGCCGGACATTTACGGATCCCGGATCGACGGCCCCTACCGGGTCACCCTGGACCTGCTGAATGACACGAAGGCCCTGGTGGACGGCGATGTGCACATCACCGGCTCCTACAGCCACGTCTCCTTCGGCCCGATCTTCGCCTTCACCCCGCCCCACACGGACGTGGGCCTCGACACGGACGGGAACGGCCGGTACAACTTCATCCAGCTCAACGTTTCGGCCAACACGTCCCTGCCGGGCTTCTTCTTCGTGTTCGGCATGATCTTCTCCTCGGGGATCATGGACTTCAAGATCAAGGTCCTCAACCTGACGGCCGGGGACCACGTCATCCCCTTCAACTTCAGCGGGGTCGGCGCCTTCATCAGCGGGAACGACGGCCCCTACGACGTCTTCCTCTCGGCGAGTGTAGTCGCCTGCGGTCGAGATCCGGGTCCCGGGGACGTCGGCAACCACACCACCGCCGCCTACTTCTTCACCGATTTTGAGTTCGGCATCAAGCGGGACCTCACCGGAAGCGTGACCGACGGGACAACGGGGACGCCGGTGGCCAACGAGACTGTATGGCTCGCCAACGAGACCCACCGGTGGCTGACCACCTTTGAGACGAACGCGACGGGCAACTTCAGCTTCGTCGCCTTCGAGGGCGATTTCATCCTCATGGCCGGGGCGGACGGGCTCCAGGACGAGGCCATCCCCATCACCATTGCGGGCGACACGAACGTCGATGTCACCCTCGCCGAGGAGCCGGCCGATGTCGCCGAGATTGGCATCACCCTCACGGACTGGGGCAACCTCACCCTGGACGTGGTCCGGTGGGGCTATCTGGACAACCAGAGCCAGCGCTTCATGGTCGACCAGTTCGTGGGCAACGGGGACCTCATCGCCGACGCCGGCGAGTCCCAGATTTGGGCCGACGTCTTCTTCGCCTGCTTCCCCGGCTTCAACGACACGACGGGGGTGTTCGAGGTGGACGGCATTGGCTTCCAGCTGAATGGGACGTTCGGGATGGACTCGGACATCTCGGGGGCGGTGACCTCTACCGCGCCCATTGTCATGACCCAGGACGGCAACTACACGGCGAAGAGCCCCATCCTGGCCGCCGCGACCCATCAGGTCCTCGTGAATGTCACCTACGACAACGAGAATGAGACGGAAGTCTTCACTCTGACCCTCCCGAAGGCCTGGGTCCTGGAGAGTTTCTGGGCTCCCAGCAACGTCACTATCAGCGGCCTCAACAACAACACGGTCACGGTGGACCCGCTGGGACGGCCGCCGGGCGGACCTCGGGCCGTCGACGTGTTCCTGAATGCGACCCTGGACACGACCCCGCCCGTGGTGAGCAACGTCTCCGCCGCCCCCGATCCCCAGGAGGTCTTCGGCACGGTCACCGTCACCGCCGACGTGACGGACAACTCCGGGGTCGACGCCGTCTGGGTGAACATCACGGACCCGTCGGGCGGAACCGTGTGCAACTGTTCCATGGCGACCGCCGGTGCTGGCACGTACACCTACGCCGTCTCCTCTGGCAGCCTGGGCATCCACAACTTCACCGTGTGGGCCCAGGACGATGCGGGTCTCTTCGCCTCGGCCGCCGGCAACTTCACCATCCAGGACACCACCCCGCCCTCGGTGGGTGTCCCCTCCGCCGCCCCGGATCCCCAGGAGGCGGGAGCGACGGTGTCCTTCGCGGTGGCGGTCTCCGACAACTCGCAGATGGACGGCGTCACCATCGTCATCGAAGATCCCGACGCCATCATCCTGGGCAACTTCACGATGACCCTCGAGGGCGGGGAGTGGAGTCACGCCCAGGCCTTCACGAAGCTCGGCGTCTACACGATGACGGTGTGGGCTTCCGACACCTCGGGGAACGTCGCCTCCAACGGCGGGACCTTCACGATCATGGATACGATCGCACCCCAGGTGCACAACGTCTCGGCCAGCCCCGATCCCCAGGAGGTCTTCGGATCGGTGACCGTCTTCGCGAACGTCTCGGACAATTCGGGCATCGCCTCGGTCTGGGTGAACGTCACGGATCCCGGCGGCGTGACCGTCGGCAACTTCACCATGAGCGACCTCGGCGGCGGACAGTATTCCTATGCGGCGGCCTACGGCGCCCTGGGAACCTTCTCCTTCACCATCTGGGTGGAGGACGCGAGCGGCCTCTTTAGCACCGCCCTGGGGACCTTCACCGTCCAGGACACGACCCTCCCGACGATCGGCGTGCCCGACGCCAGCCCCAACCCCCAGGAGGCGGGCCAGCCCGTCGACTTCTCCGTCGCGGTCTCGGACAACTTCCAAGTGGCCACCGTCAACATCACCATCCGCAACCCGGCCAACGTCCTTCTCGGGAACTTCACCATGACCAAGGTCGGCGGGAACTACATCTACGCCGCCACCTTCACCGACGCGGGCACCTACGCCTACACCGTCTGGGCCACGGACAGCTCCGGGAACGCCGACTCCCGCGGGGGACAGTTCACGATCCAAGACACCACGCCGCCCCAGGTGACGGCCGCCTCCGCGCTGCCGGATCCGGGGGAGGTCGCCCAGGCCATCACCCTCACCGCCGACGTGACGGAGAACTCCGGGATTTCCTCCCTCAGCGTGCGCATCGAGGACCCCGCGGGCGTCCTGGTGGGCAACTTCACCATGGCCGCGGTGGACGCCGACACGTACGCCTACACCCTCACCCTGAGCGAGATGGGGGTGCACAACTTCACCGTGTGGGCCGAGGACGATGCGGGTCTCGTGGGCAGCCGGAGCGGCAACTTCACCATCCGCGATTCCACGGCCCCGAGCATCGGCCTCCCGGTCATCGATCCCGACCCCCAGGAACTGGGCCAGAGCGTGGCGTTCTCCGTGCCGGTCACGGACAACCACCAGGTGACCACCGTCACCATCGCCATCCAAGACCCGGCTGACACGTCCCTCGGCAACGCCTCGATGACCCTCGTCGGCGGCACCTACACCTACGCCGCGAGCTTCGCCGAGCCCGGTACCTACACCTACACGATCTGGGCCTCCGATGTCACGGGGAACGTCGCCTCGCGGACGGGGACCTTCACCATCCAGGACACCGAGCCGCCGGTCGGGGGGGCCCGCGGGCCGACCGAGGTGAGTGTGGGCACGGCCTTCACGCTGGACGCCAGCGAATCCTCGGACAACCATCGGATCACCAACTACACGTGGGACCTCGGAGACGGCACCGTGGCTTACGGACCGACCGTCACCCACACGTACGACCAGGCCGGGGATTACACCATCACCCTGACGGTCCGGGACGCATCGGGGAACGAGGGGGTCGACACCCTCACGGTCACCGCCATCGGTGCCCCGGGCGGCGGGTTCGGGCTGTCCAATACCGTCCTCTACGGCCTCCTCGCGGCCCTTGCCGTGGCGGGCATCACCGGGGGGGTCCTGTACTGGCGACGGGGTTCCCGGGCTGCCGGGCCCAAGGGGCCACGCACACCGCCGAAGGGCGGCGCGCAGGAAGAGCCCCCCACCCAGGCGGCCGAGGAGCCTCCTGAGGAGCTTCCCGAAGAGCCTCCCGAGCCCGAGATGGACGAACTGGACGAGGAGATCGAACGTCTCCTCAATCCGTGATCCCGGGTTCGAGGTCTCCCGCCCCCTGGCGAACCTCTCGGAGTGCCAAGAGATCTTCGCGTCCTTCGCGTCCGTAGATCTGTAGCGGAGGCGACCGCGAGGGCCCTCCTGGCCCCTTGGCCCGGCTAGATTTCCATGAACACCGAGGCTTGTCCCTGGGTGATGGCGAAGATGACGAAGGGACCGAGCTTGACGCCGCCCATGCCGGGGGAGCCGGCGGGCATCCCAGGCAACGCGATCCCGTCGATGGCGGGCCGGTCCTCGAGGAGCTTCTCGATGGCAGCCTTCGGGACGTGACCTTCCACGAAGTAGCCCCCTACGGTGGCCGTATGGCAGGCCCAGTGTGAGGCCGGGATCCCGTGCTGGTCCTTGATGGGGGTCAGGTCGGTCGTCTCGTGGACGACCACGTGGAAGCCCTCCGATTCCAGGTAGGTCACGTACTGGTGGCAGCATCCGCAGGTGGGCTGGAGGTAGACGTCGACGCGGAGGAGATCAGCGGGGGGCTCCCCGCTGCCTGGGGTGGCGAGGAGCCAGGTGGCGACGCCGTACGTGATCAGGGATGCGGCAAGCACGCTCCCTACGAGGAGCGCGATGACGAGGCCCTTGGAGGGCCGCCTTTCTGGGGGCCGAGAGCGCTTTCTTGGCCATTTCGTGGTGATTTCCATCACCTCTGCCCCTGGGTTCTTCCCGAGGGTCCACCCTGGGAACGGGTCCCAATCCCCTTTCCCGGTGGAAACACCTGGCTAAGTACTCCATATACTCGACTATACGTCCTGGTCCGAATCCCGGTTGGGATTCCCACGAAGGCCGTGAGCGCCTTGAACGAGTGGGTGGGCGTAATCGATGTCCGCCCGGTCTTCCCATGAGCATTCCCTGCGGGGCCGGGCCATCAGCTCTCTCAATCTTCCGAGGCGGGGGCCGGCCAGGCTCCGTAGGCATCAGGCCTGGGCTCGCGCCTTGATCCTTCGGTACCGGTCCACGTAGAGCTTCTCGCAGGAATGGCAGCAGAAGTAGTGGTCTCTCGCGTCCATCTTGACCTTGATGGGATCCCCGTGGATGGGGTCCTTGCATTGGTAGCAGATCAGAGAGGCCGACAACCCATCGGTGATCAACGCTTCCGGCAGGTCCTTCACGACCGATGCGACAACGAAGTGTTCGTAGTCCAGAACCTCGGGCACGCGAGAAACCTGGTCGAGAAGGGGGTCGATGTCCTCCTGGTGCGCAACCGTTGCCAGCGCGATGACTCTGGGGCCGCGGGCCGTCATCACCCACCGGACCTCCACGAGCTCAGCCAGGGCGGCGGCCACCTCTGACCTTGCGGACGGGGGGCACTTGACCAGGAGCACGATCTGGCACTCGTTCAACCTCTGGGGGTCTATGTCGGTCCGATAGCCACGGATGATGCCCAGCTCCCGCAAGGTACTCACCCGCGCACTGATGGTCGGAACGCTCACGCCGACCTTCTTGGCCAACTGCCGGAACGATACTCTCGCGTCTTCCTGCAGGTGTTTCAGAATGTGCATATCGGTCTTGTCGAGATCCACGTCGGCGCATCTACCTCGCACCCTAAAAAGTTCCTGTAAGTCTCATTGGGTTCGGAGTGGGCGAACTTCAGCAACAGAAGGCGTGTTTGCGATTTGGGACGGCCTTACGGATGCAAGGAGAAAAGCTGATGGCCAACTCCCCCATTTCCACCCCCATGGAGCCCGGAACCCACGTCACGTTGAACGACAAAGCCACTCAGAAGGTCAGGCAGTATCTCACTCGGGACGGGAACAAAGGGAGCATGCTTCGGATTTCTCTGGTTCGTACGCACTGCATGATGGGCCGGGGTCATTCCTACAAGTTCATCCCTGAGCGAGAGCCGGCGGACGGGGACGAGGTGCAGGAGGCCCAGGGTCTCAAGGTCGTCCTGAGCAAGGATCAGATCCCGCTGCTGGAAGGCACCGTGATCGACTATGAGGAAGGTCTTGAGGAATCGGGCTTCACGATCACCAACCCGCAGGCCACGGGAAAGTGCCCTTGCGGCCACCATGACCTCTTCGACTAGGATCCCCGCACCGGCCCGCGAAGCCAGATCAGGGTTCGGCCGGAGACGACTCCCGCCCCCCGAGGGACACATCATGACTCCCCTCCCATCGCCGAATGGGGGACAGCTCGAACGGCAACACGCCTACCCCCTCCCCCTCGCCAATCTTCTCCCCGAGAGGGGTACCCGGTTCCGTCCTCCTCAAGGGGGGGCCCGAGAAGGGCCCTGACGGAGGGACGAGCGGAGACGCGTTGGAGGACGCAGGGCGTACGTCAGTCCCTTGAGTCGGAAGTGTCGGGTGAGGGGAGTCGCATCGATCTGAAGCCGATCCCCGTGGCGAGCCGCAGTCTCGGCCACCGTTCTGAGCACGTAGACGTCAACTGTGCCCACGACGCGATGGAGCCACGTACCGTCCTCGAGAGACGGGGGGTTTCCAGGGAGGACCTTCAGCTTGGGGATGGGCCGACACCAGTCGTCCGCACACGGCCGCGGGACCCAGTGAAGCGTCATGCGGAGTGAGGATTCCCGCAGACGCCGCAGGAGACGCATGGCCCGCGGTGTCACCGTGAGAGGGAAGGTCGCCCTGGGTGGATCGAGCACCGATCGCAGTACGGCGTCGTGGAACAAGTCCAAATTGCTTTACATCTGTAAAGGGAGCCGTGAGGTGGAGCTCTGCGGCCTCCTGACTCCCTCCCGCATGGGAGACAACGGGCCGCTGGCTCGGGCCGTCCTGGCCCTTGCCCAGGATGCCAAGGATGCCTGGAATCCCCCTGGAACGAAGCGGAGAATCACGATGGTCGTCCCGCTCCCCCCTGACCTCCCCGACGGAGGGCTCCGGGTAACCTCGGGCCGACTCGATACTTACATCCGAAAAGCCGAGAGGTGATTTCGATGCCACCCGGCAATCGCAAGGGAGATGGAACGGGCCTGCCCTGGTGAAACCGGTTGGCATGGCCAAGGACATCATCTGCGGCATGTACGTCGACGCGGACAAGGCTCCCTTCAAGGCGGAACGACGGGGCACCCGGTACTACTTCTGCAGCGAGAACTGCCTGAACACGTTCCTTCAGCCCGAGAAGGAG